>NZ_CP123386.1:300000-438649 GCF_040409955.1 Salipiger sp. H15 | reverse complement strand
GCGAAGTCTCCGGAGGTCTCGGGGATGGGGGCGCCGCCGCGCCAGACGGTGCGTGCCGCGCGGGGGCGGTTGAGCGCATCGTCGAGGCTGCTGACGGCGATATGGATGAAATCGGCGGGGGCGCCGGGCGCGAGGGCGACGTCGTGGCCGAGCCATTGCGCGGGGGTCTCGGTGACGCTGGCCAGCCAGTCCGCGGGGCTGAGGTGCCCCGACAGCACCGCCGTGCGGTACACGTCGAAGAGGTCGTAATCGCCCTGCGGGTAGAAAGGATCGCACACGTTGTCCGAGGCCAGCATCACCGGCATCCCTGCGGCGCGCGCCTCGTGGATCGGGGCGAGCCCGCGCAACCGCGGCGTGCGGCCGGGCGTGGCGTCCTGCAGGAAGGCGTTGGTGGTCGGCAGGGTGCAGAGCGCCATGCCCGCCTCTCCGGCGCGGCCAAGGAGGTCGGTCACCGCGCCCTCGGGCCGGACCGAGAGCGCGCAGCAATGGCCCACCAGCACCCGGCCCGTCATGCCGCGCGCCTCGGTCTCGTCAAGGATCGCGTCGAGCCCCTGCGCTTCCGGGTCCAGACCCTCGTCGACATGGAAGTCAAGCATGAGGTCGTGTTTCTCGGCCAGATCGAAGACCGCGCGCAGCTTCTCGGGGATCGCGTCGTTGCGGTAGACGAAGGCACCGAGCACGGCGCCGGTCCCGGCGATCTCCTGCGCGATCGTCTCGCCGAACTCGGCAAAGGCATCCAGAGGCGTCAGCGTGGCAAGCTGCAGTTCGACGCTGCCGCGCCATTCCTCGGCCAGCCCGCGCAGCACCGGCAGTGCCTCGGGCACCCCGGCCTCGGTCCAGTCGACGTGGCTGCGCATCGCCTTGGTGCCATTGGCAAAGGCCCGCCGCAGCCCACGCGCGGCGCGGCTGCGCAGGTCCTCCGCCGTCCAGTTCGGCTTGTCCCCGGCCATCAGCGCGATCGCCTCGTGCAGCGATTGCGGGCGGGCGGGCACGCGGGCGGCGGTGAAGGTCTTGTCGAGGTGCACGTGGGCGTCGGCAAAGCAGGGCAGCAGCAGACCGCCGCCCTTCGCCTCGGAGGGGGTAAGCGCGGCGATGCGCGCGCCCTCGAGCGCAACGTCCCAATGTCCCGCGCGCCCGGCCAGCGCGACGCCATTCAGCGTGGTCATGCTCAGCCCTGCCGCTTGATCTCGCTCTCGTGCCAGTGACCGAGCACGGCGCGCGAGAGCCAGGAGGTGGCGAGGAAGATCAGGATGCCCAGCATCGACACCATCAGGAGCGCCGCGAACATCCGCGGGATCTCGTTGCGGAAGCTGCTCTCGAGGATGCGCGAGGCGAGCCCGGTGTTCTGCCCGGCGGTGCCGGCAACGAACTCGGCCACCACCGCGCCGATCAGCGCGAGGCCTCCGGCGATCTTCAGCGCGGCCATGAAATAGGGCAGCGCCGAGGGGATCAGCAGGTACCGCAGGCGCTGCCACTTGCTGGCGCCGTAGAGGGTGAAGAGGTCGCGCAGGTTGTGGTCGGCGCTGCGCATGCCGATGGCGGTGTTCGACAGGATCGGGAAGAAGGCGACGATCCAGGCGCAGATCAGCAGCGCCGCGAAGGTGCTGTCGACGTAGATCAGGATCAGCGGCGCGATGGCCACGACCGGGGTCACCTGCAGGATCACCGCGAAGGGGAAGAGGCTCATCTCGACGGTGCGCGACAGGGCAAACACCATCCCCAGCGCGACGCCGCCGATGATCGCGAGGCCGAGCGAGAGCAGCGTCAGCTTGACGGTGAACCAGGCGCTCGACAGCAGCGAGGGGCCGTCTTTCCACAGGGTCTCAAGAATGAGGCTCGGTGCCGGGATCAGGTAGTGCGGGATATTGTTGTAGCGCACGAGGAATTCCCAGAGCCCGAGCGCCGCGAGCAGCGCGAGGCAGGGCATCACGATGCGCATCCGGCGCTCGCGCCGGGCGGCGCGCAGGACGGGGTCTTCGGCAGGGGCGGGCACGGGGGCGCTCTGCGGGGCCATGGTCACGGGGTCAGTGGTTGAGGTCGACATCGTCCATGGTCCCTTCGAGTGCGTCCGACACGAGACGGCAGGTCTCGGCATATTGAGGCGTGGTGCGGTAGTGCTCGTCGCGGGTGCTGGCATCCGGCAGCGCGATGTCATGCACCACGCGGCCGGGGCGCGGCGCCATGACCACGACACGGCTCGACAGATAGACGCTCTCGAACACCGAGTGGGTGACGAAGATCACCGTCAGCCCGTTGCGCCGCCAGAGGTTCAGCACGTCGTTGTTGAGCTTGAAACGGGTCATCTCGTCGAGCGCCGCGAAGGGCTCGTCCATCAGCAGCAGCTTCGGCTTGGTGACCATGGCGCGGGCGATCGAGACCCGCATCTTCATGCCCCCCGAGAGCTCGCGCGGGTAGCTCGCGCCGAACTTGGCAAGGCCCACCATCTCGAGTGCCTCGCGCACCTGCGGCTCGGCCTGCTTGCGGCTGAGGCCGCGCAGCTTCAGCGGCAGGTAGACGTTGTCGAAGACCGTGGCCCAGGGCATCAGCGTCGGCTCCTGGAAGACGAAGCTGACGTCGCCGCCCTGCACGCCCTTGCCGGGCGCGTGGCCGTTCACCGTGATCTGCCCCGACGACGGCGCCAGCAGCCCCGAGATCATCCGCAGCGCGGTGGACTTGCCGCAACCCGAAGGCCCGAGCAGGCTGACGAACTCGCCCTGCCGGATGGTGAGATCCATGTCCTGCAGCGCCAGCGTTCCATTGTCGAACCGCTTGAAGACGTGGGACATCTCGATTTGCGCAGCGCCCTGCGCGGAGGTGTCGAGAGGCATGGGCGGGCTCCTTACCAGTCGGGTTGCGCGTCGAGGCGCGACAGCGGCGCGCGGTCGATCTCGTCGAAGATGTCGATGAGCCGGGCGACCGCGTGATCGAGCGTCGCCTCGCCCTTCTCGGCGCTGGCCAGATGTGCCTCGCCGCAGGCCCCCGCGCTACTGAGATCCTGCGTCAGCCAGGCGGGCCTTGCCGGGCCGGGCAGCGCGATCGACGGGGTCTCGGTGGCCCAGGTCTCGGCCTGCGAGGGGAAGTCGCGGGCTTGGGACATGTCGACGTTCTCGGGATCGAGCGCCAGCAGGACCGAGGTCTCCATGTCGCCGGCGTGGATGCCGTGGCGCAGCTCGCGCGGGGAATAGACGCCTTCCGGCATGCCCACGGAGAACCAGTTGAGACAGAAGGCCATCATCCGGTGCTTCTCGCGCAGCTCGCGGGCGACGATGTCCATCGCCGGGATATTGCCGCCATGACCGTTCAGCAGGACGATCTTGCGCACGCCCGAGCGGGCGACGCAGGCGCCGATCTCGGTCCAGACGCGCAGCAGCGTCTCGGCCGAGAGCGTCAGGCTGCCGGGATAGGCGCTGTGCTCGTTGCTCTTGGTCACCGCCTGGGTCGGCAGGAAGACCACCGGGCTCGCCTCGGGCAGGCGCTCGGCCAGCCGCGAGACGATGCCGTTCACCGAGGCGGTATCGACCGACATGGGCAGGTGCGGGCCGTGCTGCTCGATCGCGCCGAGCGGAAGCACCGCGATCAGCTTCTCGCGGTCGAGCGCGGCAAACTCCCGGCTGCTGAAATCCGCCCAGTATCGTTTCATGCCCTGCCCTTTCGAAACTTCTCGCCGCGTCGCAGCGACTGGCGATCTCATAGCAACCGATCAAACCAAATGGTATGAAAATTCGTGGCCGCTGGGAAGGACCTAAGGTCGACCCGGGAAATCCGGCTAATGATGCCTTTCATTTGTGCAATTTCTCGGGGCCCGCGCCCGGGAGGGTCAGGCGCCCCCCCTGCGCGCGGGGCCGGGGCGGCGGATTCCGTCACGAATCAAGCGCCTCTCCGGCGTACCGGTCGCACGTCTCCCGGCGACTTGCTTGACTAAAGCTGTCAGGAAAGCCTAGATGGCCACAACGAGCCAGGAACGCGGTCGCGCAGCGGTCAGGTCCAAGCCGAAACTCCCGCCGGTTTTCCGGGCCCTTCCCGCCCGCCAGCCGCCCTCCCCTGCACGACAGATCCGAGCCGCCATGACCTTCATGCCCCGCATGACATCGCAAACCCGAGCCATCAGCACCACGCGCCCGCTGCGCTGGCGGCGCTGGGGCGGGGCCATCGCCGATGTCTGGCACGTGCATGGCGAGGTTGGCGGCGGCGGCTTCTACAGCTCGCCCGACCCGCGGCTGGTGGTGTTCCTCGGCCCGCCGGGCGGCGCGATGAACCTGCGCACCACGCCCGACGGGCCGTGGATGGAGGGGGTCGGTGCGTTCTACATTCCCGCAGGCGTGCCGCTCTGGAGCGTGCTGACCGAAGAGCGCGACTACGCCCACCTCGACTTCCACCTCGAGGCCGGACCACTGGCGCAGCGGCTGCGCGGCGCCGACGGCGCGCGGCGGATGGACGAGGCGCATTTTCTCACCGGTCCCAGCCGGGCCGGGGCGCTCGCCGCGATGCTGGCCGAGGAGGTGCAGAGCCCGTCGCGGCCGGATCTCATGCTCGACGGGCTGCTGTCGGCGCTGCTCTGCGAGGTGCTCGACCTCGGCGCGACCGAGGCCGCGCCCCGGCGCGGCGGCCTGCCGCCCCACGTGATCCGCGACCTGCGCAGCCACGCCTCGGGCGCGCTGCACCGGCGGATCGAGGTGGCCGAGCTCGCCGAGCGCGCCGGGCTGTCCGAAAGCTGGCTGACCCGCGCCTTCAAGCAGAGCCTCGGCACCACCCCGCAGCGCTGGCTGACGCAGCTGCGCGTCGAGGCGGCGATGGGGCTGATGACCGACACCGGCATGGGGCTCGCCGAGATCGCCGCGGCGGTCGGGTTTTCCGACCAGGCCCACCTCACCCGCGCCTTCCGCGGCACGCAGGGAGAGACGCCGGGCGCTTGGCGGCGCGGCAGAACGCGCGCGATTTCGTCAAATCACGGCGGTCTGGTTCAAGCCCCGCCACAAATCCCGAGATAATTACTCGGAAAAAATCCGTATCGTGGAACGTGACATGACCAGCACCCTCCGCCTGTCCTATCTGGCCAGTGCCAGCCTGCTTGCCCTTGCCGGGGCGGCGCAGGCGCAATCCACCGCAGACCTCTTCGACCTCGGCGAGATCGTGCTCGAGGGCGAGTACGATCCCTCGGACCCGGTGCCGGGCTACGTCGCCACCACCGCGCAGACCGCAACCAAGACCGGCACGCCGATCCTCGAGACGCCGCAGTCGATCTCGGTGATCACCGGCGAGCAGATCGAGGACCAGGGTGCCACGACCCTCGGCGACACACTGGGCTACACCGCGGGCGTCACCGCGCAGCCCTACGGCACCGACCCGCGCTTCGACAGCCCCACGGTGCGCGGCTTCAACGGCAGCAATGCGCAGTACCTCAACGGGCTGCGCCAGCTGCGCGAGCGCGGCGCGCCCTCGTTCGAGGTCTACTCGCTCGAGCGGGTCGAGGTGCTGAAGGGCCCGGCCTCGGTGCTCTATGGCGCGGGCATCCCCGGCGGCGTGATCAACCAGATCCAGAAGCGCGCGCAGTTCCTCAGCTTCGGCGAGGTCGGCGTCGGCATCGGCGATCCCAAGGCGACCGAGGGCTTCATCGACTACAACCACGCCTTCAGCGACACCTTCGCCGCCCGCGTCACCGCCGTGGCGCGCGACAGCGAGGAGGATGTCGAGGAGCTGGAGAACAGCCGCCAGTACCTCGGCCTTGCCACCCGCTGGGGGCCGACCGAACAGACCTCGCTGCAATTCCTCGGCTCGTGGATGAAGGACAGCCCGATCACCCCGGCGGGAATCCCCTACGACCTCGTCGGCGAGAAGGACGACGAGGACCTTCGCGACTTCTACGCAGGCGATCCCAAGGATGACGAGAGCGACCGCGAGACGCTGAACCTCGGCTTCGAGGCACACCACGACCTCAGTGCCGACTGGTCGCTCGACGCCAACTTCCGCTTCCAGAAGTTCGACTGGGACTACACCGGCTTTTACGTGAACAACGGCGTCACCGACGGCGACACCATCACCCGCGGCGCCAACGGCACCTCCGAGGACAGCTATTCGCAGAACCTCGACCTGCGGCTCAATGGCAGCCTCGACGCCGGCGCGGTCAGCCACCGGCTGCTGTTCGGCCTCGACATGCGCCGCTACGGCATCGAGGAGACCACCGATTTCCTCAACGCGGACGCGATCAGCTTCTCGCACCCGTCCTACAACGGCGCCAACCTCGGCGATGCGTGGTATTCCGAGACCAACGACCTGACGCTCGAGCAGATCGGCATCTACGCGCAGGACGAGATGGCGCTCGGCAACTGGCGCGCCTCGCTGGCGCTGCGCCATGACTGGGCCAGCCAGACCGGCACCGCGGGCACCTGGATGAACTGGGGCGGCGCGATCTACGAGAGCAGCACCGACGTCGACCAGGATGACGAGGCGACCACCGGCCGTGTCGGCCTGAGCTACGTCTTCGCCAACGGCGTCGCGCCCTACATCAGCTACGCCACCTCCTTCGATCCCGAGATCGGCGTCGACAACGACGGCAACACCTTCGAGCCGAGCGAGGGCAAGCAGTGGGAAGCGGGGGTCAAGTACCAGCCCCTCGGCTTCAACGGCTTCTTCAGCGCGGCGCTCTACGACCTGCGCCAGACCAACGTCAAAACCGTCTTCACCGACGAGTTCGGCGTCGGCGACGAGCGGCAGGTCGGCGAGGTGCATTCGCAGGGTCTCGAACTCGAGGGTTCGGCCGATCTCGAGAACGGCTGGAACATCCGCGGCGCCTATGCCTGGAACCTGACCGAGCAGATCGAGGGCGACAACGACGGCAACCGCATGCCCAACGCGCCGCTGCACAATGCCAGCCTCTGGGCAAACTACCACTTCGCGCCGGGCAGCGCGCTCGACGGTCTGACCCTCGGCGGGGGTGTGCGCTACATCGGCGAGCGCTACGGCGACGCGGCGAACCTCTACGAGCTCGACGACGTGACGCTGGTCGACCTGCAGGCCTCCTACGCGATCACCGAGGACATGCAGCTGGCGGTCAACGTCAGCAACCTCACCGACGAGGCCTATGTCGCCAACTGCGGCAGCTTCGGCTGCTACTACGGCGACGGCCGGACGGTTCAGGCCCGCCTGACCTACAAGTGGTGACGCGTTACACCTGACAAGCCGGGGCGCCGCGTCTATGGATGCGGTGCCCCTTCCTGCCTTTTGCGGCAGGATTGCGTACCTACCCTCGGGAGACAGCCGGATGCTGCGCCAGTTCTTCGCCTATTACCGCCCGCACATGCGGCTCTTCTGGCTCGACTTCGGATCCGCCGTGGCCTCGGGCCTGCTCGAGCTGGCCTTTCCGATCGCCATCGCCGGTTTCATCGACCACCTGCTGCCGGGCGGCGACTGGACGCTGACGCTGCTCGCCGGCTTCGGGCTGGTGGCGGTCTACATGATCAACGCGCTGCTGATGATCGTGGTCACCTACTGGGGCCACATGCTGGGCATCAACATCGAGACCGAGATGCGCAGCCGCGCCTTCGCGCACCTGACCAAGCTCAGCTGGCGCTGGTACGACCGCGCCGAGACCGGCAAGCTGGTGGCCCGCGTCACCCGCGATCTCGAGGAGATCGGCGAGGTCGCGCACCACGGGCCCGAGGACCTTTTCATCGCGCTGATGACCTTCGCCGGGGCCTTCGGGCTGATGGCCTGGATCCACCTGCCGCTGGCGCTGATGACGCTGGTCATCGTGCCGGTCATGGTCTGGCTGGTGGCGGTCTACGGCGGGCGCATGACGCAGGCCTGGCAGGCGATCTACGGCCGGGTCGGCGCCTTCAACGTGCGGCTCGAGGAAAGCCTCGGCGGCATCCGCGTGGTGCAGGCTTTCTCCAACGAGCCGCACGAGCGCGCCCTTTTCGAGCAGGACAACCGCCGCTACCGCGAGACCAAGCTCGACGCCTACCGCATCATGGCCAAGCTGACGGCGCTGCACTACACCGGCATGCGCCTCGTGCAGGTGGTGGTCATGGTGGCGGGGGCGGCCTTCGTCTTCGACGGCACGCTGTCGGAAGGCGGCTTCGTCGGCTTCCTGCTGCTGGTCGGCGTGTTCTTCCGTCCGCTCGAGAAGATCGCCGCGGTGATGGAGACCTACCCGCGCGGCATCGCCGGCTTCCGTCGCTACACCGAGCTTCTGGCCACCGAGGCCGACATCGCCGACGCGCCGGACGCGATCGCCGCCCCGGCCTTCCGCGGCGAGATCAGCTTCGACAAGGTGAGCTTTGCCTATGACGGCGCGCGCGGCGTGCTGCACGAGGTCTCGCTCGACATCCATCCCGGCGAGACCGTGGCGCTGGTCGGGTCGTCGGGCGCGGGCAAGTCGAGCCTCATGGCGCTGCTGCCGCGCTTCTACGAGCCCACGGCGGGCGAGATCCGCATCGACGGCGTCCCGATCCGCAAGATGACCCTCGCCTCGCTGCGCCAGCAGATCGGGCTCGTGTCGCAGGATGTCTTCCTCTTCGGCGGCACGCTGCGCGAGAACATCGCCTACGGCAAGCTGGAGGCCAGCGAGGCGGAGATCCTCGCCGCGGTCGCCCATGCCCAGCTCGGACCGCTGGTCGAGAGCCTGCCCGCCGGGCTCGACACGGTGGTGGGCGAGCGCGGCGTGATGCTCTCGGGCGGACAGCGGCAGCGGGTGGCGATCGCCCGGGTGTTCCTCAAGAACCCGCCGATCCTGCTGCTCGACGAGGCGACCTCGGCGCTCGACCGGACCACGGAGCGCGAGGTGCAGGCGGCGCTGTCGCGACTGGCGGTGGGGCGCACCACGCTGGTCATCGCGCACCGGCTCAACACCGTGCGCGACGCCGACCACATCGTGGTGCTGGAAGAGGGCCGCGTGGTCGAGAGCGGCAGCCACGACGCGCTGATCGAGGCGAAGGCGGCCTATTACCAGCTGGCGAGCTGATCCGCCCCGGCAGACACGCGCAAACGTAAAAGCGCCGGCCCGCGGATGCAGGCCGGCGCTTTCACGAGGGAACCTTGGGTCAGAGGCGGATGTCGTCGAGACGCTGGTCGCCCGGCAGCTTCGAGCGTTCGAGGATGATCTGCGAGATCGCCCGCGCCCGCACCGGGTTCAGCGCCGCCATGATCGGCGCCGCGTCGCGCTCGTTCATCGTGCCGAGCACCATCACCGAGACCTCGATGTCGAGGTCGTCCATGATCGTCGCCGCATCCTTTGGCTTCATGTTGCGATAGAGCGCGACCAGCCGGTCGACGTCGGAGGTATGCGCGGCCTTCACCTTCTCCAGCAGCCCTTCCAGCTCGACCTTCAGGTCCGCCAGCCGCTGCTGTTCGACCTCGAGGGTCTCGCGCGCGAGGTCGAGCTCGGCCTCGTTCTGGGCGTTGCGCGCCTTCTGCGCGACCAGCAGCTCGCGCTCGGCGCGGATGGATTCCAGCAGCTCCTCGGGCCCGCCCTCGCAGAGCAGCGCCGGATCGGCCGCGGCAGCGGTGGCCTTGCCCGGCACCGGCGCGGGTTCGGGCTCGCTGCTGGCAGCCGCCGAGGCCGCGCCGACGAACATCGTCTGCTCGGCCCGCGGCGGCGTCGGGAGCGCCGCCAGCTGCGCCTCGTCAGCCAGCGTCACGCCGATCTTGCCGATCACCGCGATGGCCAGCCCGATCAGGAGGAAGGTGATGGGACGCATCGGGATCAGGCCTCGCGGTTGCGCACGGTCTCGAAGAAGCCGCGCACCAGTTCGGACTTGCCCGACACCGAGGCCGTGCCCGCCGGACGGGTCGGACGTTCGCGCGAGGTGCGGAAGGAGGGCGCCTCGTTGCGGCTGAGCTCGGGCTCACGCTGGCGCCGGGCGCGCGCCTCGGCGGCCTGCTCGCCGGCCGCGCGCAGCGCCGACACCGCCGTCTCGGACTTGTCCACCGCGGCGGAGAAATTGCCGATCATCGGCTCCAGCTCGCGCAGCGCCGCCATCAGCACGCGCACGCGGCGATCCACCACCCAGGCGTAGGTCAGCGTTCCGACGAGAAGCACCAGAATGGCAATGTCAATCAAGAAGGACATTGGGCAAATCCTCTTCTTCGTACAATTTTTCAGAAATCTTGAGGGCGATCTTGCCGTTCTTGCGGCGTCCCACCTCGGCGAGCGCGATATCCTTGCCGATGACCGAAATCTTCACCGGATCGTCCACCTGCATCCCGAGGTCGAGAACCTGCCCCGGCATCCAGGACAGCACCTCGCGCAGGGTGATCCGGGCCTCGCCCAGCACCGCCGAGACCGGGATGTTGGTGGTGCCGAGCTTGTCGGTCAGCTTCATCCGCCAGCCGGTGTCGCCGCCAAGCTGGCCGCCGGTGAAGTTCTGCGACAGCACATCCGCCACCGCCTCGAAGGCCGTCGTCGGCAGCAGGAAGACCATCTCGCCGATCCGGTCCTCGATGTTGATCTTCAGCACCGCGCGGGCGCAGGAGCTGGTCGGCGGCCCCAGCATCAGCGCCTTGGGATTGGTCTCGAGATGGCTGACCTCGAAGCGCACCGGCGTGACCTTCTCGAAGGCGTGGGACAGCTCGGCGAGCGTGCGCTCGCAGAAGTTCTTGCCGATCCGCTTCTCGATGCCGGTGAAGTTGCGCACGATGCGCGGGCTTTCCGGCACGGTCCGCCCGCCGAAGGTGATCTCGAGGATCGAGTAGAGCAGTTCCGGCCGCAGCGCCGCGGCGATGGTGCCGCCCCACTCGACCGCGTCGGTGACCCCGATCAGCGCCGGTTCGGGCAGCCCGTCGATCGCGTCCTGGCAGGTGAGATAGTCGACCTTGGCGAGGCTCACGTCGACCATCGCGCCGAGATAGGCCTTGAGCACCTGCGCCAGCGAAAGGGCGAACCGGTCGAACACCACCTCGAGCATCGGCAGGCGCGCATAGGAGCGCTTTGCACGCTCGACGATCAGCTCCTCGACGGCGCGGGTGTCGATCATGGCTTGGCTCGGCTGGGTCATTGGATGATCAGGTCCGCGATGAGGAATTCCAGCGGCGCGTCGCTGTCGGTGATCGCCCGCGCCCGGCGCAGCAGTTCGGCCTTCAGCCGGGCAAGCCCGATCGACCCCTGCAGGTCGCTCTCGTTGAGCTGCCGCAGGTAGTCCTGGAAACTGTCGCGCATGAAGAGCTGCCGGCTCTCGATCGCCGCCGCCCCGGGCAGGGTGTTGTCGTAGACCAGCGCGAGGTTCAGCTTCAGGAACCGCGAGGTCTGGCGGCCGGTGGCGGTGGTCGCGGTGATGTTGACGATGATCTCCTGGAACGGCAGCACGATGATGTTCTCGGGCGCCTTCGGCAGATCGAGCACGTTGGCGCCACCCGAGGAAACCGGCGTGGCCGCGTGTCCCGGCGCCGCGCCGTGCTGCCCGGACCCCTCGGCCCCGGCACTGTCCCGGCCGATCAGCGCGCCAAGCCCGCCCGGCCCCGCCGAGGCCATCAGGCCGACCAGCAACGCCACGACGCAAGCCAGGGCAATGGCCAGCGCGATGACGATTTTCCCCTTCTTCGAGGTGGCGCCTGAACTGTTCTCGGTCGTTGTTGCGTCAGCCATGGACCGTCTTCGGGAGTGGTGGTTAATCTTGTCATACCATGCTGGAAATCTTCGCATTAGGCAAGCAGAACTTCCCCCATAGTTCTTGATGAGCAAGAACAGTTGTGTTTATTCTTGCCGAAGGCGACACGGCAGGGCGCAGGACAGGTGCAGGCGATACTGGAAAATCTGAAATCGCTGGGATGGCGACGGCTCTCGGTGCTGGGAGGCACGGGGTTCGCCCTTGTTCTGGCGGTATTCTTCGGCCTGTCGGTCATCACGACGCCGGACTACATCGCGCTTTACCGCGACCTGAACCCGGCGGACGCCGCGCGCATCGTCGACTCGCTCGAGGCCGCGGGCATCCGCAGCCGCACCGACACCGCGGGCACCGCGGTCAGCGTTCCGGCCGAGGACATGGCCCGCGCCCGCATGGAGCTTGCCTCGCTCGGCCTGCCGAACGAGGGCACCCCGGGCTGGGAGCTCTTCGACGAGCAGAGCGGCCTTGGCATGAACAGCTTCATGCAGCGGGTGAACCGGATGCGCGCGATGGAGGGCGAGCTGGCGCGATCGATCCAGACCATCGACGGCGTCGAGGCGGCGCGGGTGCACCTCGTGCTGCCCGAGCGCGAGCCCTTCTCGCGCGAGCGGCCCACCCCCTCGGCCTCGGTCATCGTGCGCGGCTCGCGGCAGATCGGGATGAAGCAGGCCCATGCGATTCGCGCTCTGGTTGCGTCCGCGGTGCCGGACCTCGCCCCGGCGCAGGTGACGGTGCTCTCTGCCTCGGGCGAGACCATCCTTGCCGACGACGGCGAGGCGGGCAGCGAGGCCTCGCTGCAATCGGCCCGCGCGCAGATCGAGGACCGGCTCAGCCAGCGCATCACCCAGATCCTGTCGGCCCGCGTCGGCGCCGGCAATGCCCGCGTCACGGTCAGCGTCGACCTGACCAGCGAGCGGCAGGTGGTGCGCGAGCAGACCTACGACCCTGATCAGCGCGTGGTGCGCTCGACCGAAACGCGCGAGGAGGTGACGCAGGACCAGCGCGCCGCCAGCGGTGAGGTCGGCGTCGCCGATGACGTGCCCGCCGCGCTCGCCGATGCGGTGCCCGGCACCAACAGCAACAGCTCGAACTCCAACAACGAGATCGTCAACTACGAGATCGGCGGCAAGCAGGTCGAGACGGTGCGCGAGCCCGGCGACGTGCAGCGCATGTCGGTCGCCGTGCTGATCAACGGCATCTACAACGTGCAGCCCGACGGCTCGGTCGAGTACGAGGAGCGCAGCACCGAGGAACTCGAACGGCTGCAGGCACTGGTGCAGAGCGCCATGGGCTTCGACGAGGCGCGCGGCGACGCGGTCGAGGTGGTCAGCCTGCGCTTCATGGACTACTCGATGGACGTCGGCGAACCCGCCTCGCGCAGCATCGCGCAGGTGCTCTCCGAGAACATCGGCACCATCCTGCGCGGGCTCTTCGCGCTGGGGCTCGTGGCCGCGGTGCTGGCCTTCGCGGTCCGCCCCGCCCTCGGCAAGCTGATGGCGGCGAACGAGCTCGACCCGGCCGACATGCCGGGCGGCCTGCCCGCGCCGAACGCCGCCGCGGCGCTGCCGGGCGCGAGGACCCCGCCCGGCCTGCCCGGCCAGACCAACGTCACCCACATCCACGGCGGCCCGCAGGCCGGGGGACGCGACGAGACGGTCTACCACACCGGCACCGTGCTCGACCCCCTGCCCGACGGCAGCGAGGAGATGGTCTCCTTCGCCTCGGTCACCGGCGGCGTGCAGCGCGGCTGGATCAACACGGTGGGCGAGCTGATCGAGCGCGAGCCCGATGACGCGATCAAGGTCGTGAAGGCCTGGCTCGCCGAGGGAGCCGCGACATGAGCTTCATCTTCGACCGCAACTTCGACGCCGAGGCCGAGTCCCAGCGGCGCGGCGAACAGCCGAAGCAGGGCGCGATCTACACCCGCGCGGAGTTCGACGCGGCGGTCACCAAGGCGCGCAACGAGGGCTTCGAGGCCGGGCTGAAACAGGGCCGGGACGAGGCTTCGAACGCCGCGCTGCAGAGCAACAGCGCCCGCCAGACGAGCGCGATCGAGGCCGTTGGCCCCGCGCTCCGCGCGCTCTTCGACGACGCCGACCATCACCACGCGGTGCTGGAATCGCAGATGGTCGCCTTCGCGCTCTCGGTGCTGCGGCAGGTCGCCCCGGCCACCGGCGCCGCGCTGGCGGAGGCCGAGGCGCTGCAGGAGGCGCGCGGCGCGGTGCGCATGGCGCTCGGCTCGGCCGAGCTGAAGCTCTGGTTCGCCCCCGAGGTGACCGAGACCAGCGGCACCGAAATACATCGCATCGCCCGCCAGTCCGGCTTCGGCGGCCGCGTCGAGGTGAAGCCCGACCCGGCGCTCGCCATCGGCGACGTGCGCGCCGAGTGGGACCACGGCGTGATGAGCTACAGCTTCAACGACATCTGCGGTCGCATCCTCGGCGCACTCGAGGACAGCAAGGCGCGCTTGGACGCGGCGATCGGGCAAGATCAGGCAGGAGACTAAGAGATGGTGGACGAAACCGAGACGGCCAAGCCGGAAACCGGCGCTGCGGCGGCGGCCCCCAAGGCGGCGGAGAGCGGACAGGGCATCGATGCGATGCTCAATGTCGGGCTCAACGTGCAGATCGTGCTCGGCCAGACCCGCATGCCGATCGCGCAGCTGCTGAAGCTCAGCCGCGGCTCGATCATCGAGCTCGACAAGAGCATCGGCCAGCCGGTCGAGGTGATGATCAACGAGCGGCTCGTGGCGCGCGGCGACCTCGTGCGGCTGCCCGACGACCGGCTTGGCGTCTCGCTGATCGAGATCGTCAAGGACTACGTGTCCGAGGAATGACCCGGAACCGCGGCCAGTGGGGAACGGCGCTGACCTGCCTGCTTCTGGCGGCGGGGCTGTTCGTCGTGGCCGCGGGCTCGGCCCATGCGCAATCGGCGGGCTCGGACCTGCTGGGCGCGATCGGCGACGCGCTGAGCTCGGCCCCCGCGGGCTCGGACGAGCGCGCCTCGCTCTCGGGGCGGATCATCCAGCTGATCGCGGCGATGACCGTGCTGTCGCTCGCCCCGGGCCTGCTGGTCATCATGACCAGCTTCACCCGGTTCGTGATCGTCTTCTCCATGCTGCGCTCGGCACTGGGTCTCAACCAGACCCCGCCCAACATGGTGCTGACCTCGATGGCGCTGTTCATGACCTTCTTCGTCATGCAGCCGGTCTTCGAGGACGCCTGGGAGGGCGGCGTGCAGCCGCTGATGGAGAACTCGATCACCGAGGAGCAGGCGCTGGCGCGGATCGGCCAGCCGTTCAAGACCTTCATGTACGCCAACACGCGCGAGAAGGACCTGGCGCTCTTCCACGACATCGCCGCGCGCAGCGACGCGGGCGGCGCGGCGGTCGAGCCCGGCCCCCTGCCCGAGGGCGCCGAGGCCGTGGGCTGGCGCGAGCTGGTGCCCGCCTTCATGATCTCTGAGCTGCGCCGCGCCTTCTCGATCGGCTTCCTGATCTACCTGCCCTTCCTGGTGATCGACCTGATCGTCGCCTCGGTGCTGATGAGCGCGGGCATGATGATGCTGCCGCCGGTGCTGATCTCGCTGCCGTTCAAGGTGATCTTCTTCGTGCTGATCGACGGCTGGTACATGCTGGCCGGAAGCCTGATGGAAAGTTATCTGCCGCTCTCCGGGGCGGGATGAAAGACATGATTGGAGCCGCCTGATGGCTGTTGCGAACGTCCAACGCACAACGACGACCGATGCCGCCGCGCAGGCCCCTCGGCGCAAGCTCACCGGCCCGCAGAAGGCCGCGATCCTCTTCCTCTGCCTCGGCGAGAAGCGTGGCTCGGCGCTGATGCAGCAACTCGACGACGACGAGATCCAGCGCGTCACCCGGGCCATGTCGGGCCTCGGGTCGATCTCGGCCGAGACGGTCGAGCAGGTGCTGGCGGATTTCGTCGAGGACATGACCAACGGCGGCGGCGTCGTCGGCTCCTTCGCCGTGGCCGAGAACCTGCTGCGCTCGCTGCTGCCCAAGGAACAGGTCGAGGGCATCCTCAAGGACATCCGCGGCCCGCTCAAGGAGCGCGACCTCTGGGCGCGGTTCAGCGGCCTGTCGGAGAACGTCATCGCCAACTACCTCAAGGGCGAGCATGACCAGACGATCGCGGCGATCCTCACCAACGTGAAGACCGACGTGGCCGCCAAGGTGCTGCCGCTGCTGGGGCCGGAGAAGATGAACAGCGTGGTCGAGCGGATGATCCGCATGGAGGCCGTGCCGCATCACATGATGCGTCAGATCGAGGAGTCGCTGCAGAGCGACATCATCAACGCCGGCGCGCAGCCGACCGCCGCCGAGCAGCACCAGCGCATGGCGGATCTCTTCAACAAGCTCGAACGCGGCGCCTTCGACGCCATGGCGCCGATGCTCGAGGAAGCGGTGCCCGACGCCTTCGCCTCGATCAAGGCGAAGATGTTCACCTTCGAGGATCTGGTGAAGCTCGAGCCGATGGATCTGGCGCGGATCATGCGCGGCGTGCCGGGCAACACCCTGCCCACGGCGCTGCGCGGCGCGAGCCAGAACGCCCGCGACGCCTTCCTCAACGCCCTGCCGGGCCGCTCGCGCGACATGCTGATCGAGGAGATGGAGGGCATGGGCCCGGTGCGCCGCCGCGACGTCAGCACCGCGCAGACGATGATGCTCGACTACGCGCGGACGCTGGCCGACGAGGACCAGATCCGCCTGCCGCTCGGCGACGACGACGACGAGATGTACTGAGAAATCGGCCCTTCCGGGCTTCAGCGCAGCTTGTAGCCGCTGAAGCCCTGGATGGTCTCGATGTCGATGGTGACGGGCACGAAGCTGCCCGACGAGCCGCTGGCGATGCTGGTCATCAGCTGCACGGCGGCATTGGTCGAGGCGGTGTCGCTGGTGGCGTCGCTGATCGCGGCGAACTTGGTCACCAGCGTCTCGACATACTCCTCCTCCCCCAGGCGGTCGAGGTCGATGCGGCTGGCGATCAGCGCCGCCTGCCGGTCGATGTCGCCGCTCGCGATCTCGTCCGGAAGGCCGAGCGCGGTGCGGACGAACTGCGCGAGATCGGTGTCCCTGAGGATGTCGAAAGCCGAGTTGACGCTGGCGGCCTTGCGGCGGAACTGCAGCGCGAGGCCAAGCGCCTCGTTGTCCTCGGACTTGGCGTTCACGTAGGTCGTGTCGACGTAGGCGCTGACGATCATCGCCTTCCAGTCGGGGTCGATGGTGTTGCTGTTGGCGGTGCCGCCCTCGGTGAAGCCCATCGCGTTGTAGAAGACCTCGAAGCGGTCGTCGGTCAGGCGGTTGACCAGCGCGTCATCCTCCTCGATGTCGCTCTCGAGGATCTTGCCCATCATGGCCTTGCCGAAGATCTGGTCCTCGAGGTCGTAGGCCTTCATCACGAAGCTGTAGAGCCGGTAGTCGCCCAGCAGGTCGTCCACCGTCTCGACGTTCTCGATGTTCTCCATGAAATACGCGATCTCGCGCGCGTGCTCGGCCTCGCCCGCGATCATGTCGTGTTCCTTGGCCTCGGTCTTGCCGACGAGGCGGAGCGACAGCATGGTGGACAGGCCGGACATGGAAATCATCTGTGGATCCTCGGCAGGTCTTCGGAAGACGTGGGGTCGAGCCCGGCGGGCCCGAGAACCTCGAGCTCGCGCTTGATCAGCGGACGCAGGTCGCGCAGCGCGGTGAAATATTCCCGCCGGCTGACGTTGTTGGCCGCCTCGAACACATGCTGCGCCAGCTCAGGGGTGAACACCGTGGCCAGCTTGGCGAGCTGCTGCTGCGCCGACTTGGTCAGCGCGTCGCGGCGCTCGGGGTAGATCAGCGCGCTCTGGATGAGGAAATAGGCCGCGCGGACCGGGGTCGCGGCAGCCTCGGGCTTCAGCAGGTCGGTCTCGCGGATGATGTCGGCGCGGTTCTCGACGGTGAGCGTGGTCTTGCGCCCGCCGTTGCGCATCATGCAGCCGTTGACGACGATCCGCTCAAAGGGTTTGAGAGTAAGATTGAGCGCCATCTTGACCAACCGCTGAGGGGGCCGGACGGGCAGCGGCGAGCCCGGCGAGGATGTTCTGGTTCACGTCGATGAGCGCGGGCAGGCCGGGGCCGCCGCCGATCACCGCGGTGCTGGTGCGGTCGACCCAGAGCGCAATCGAAAGCAGGTTCGCGCGCAGCGCCGGCGGCAGCGCGTTGCGCTCGCTGGCCAGGTCGTTGCGCAGCTGCTCCCAGAGCCGCCGGTTCTGCGTCAGCGCGTCGCGCAGGCCGCCCGACAGGACGGCAAGGCGCGCGGATTTCTCGGGAGAGGCCGCCCAGGCCTCGGAATGCTGGCGCATCGCACCGGTGATGCGGGCGAAGACGCGGGCCTCGATCTGCCTCGGGCTCTCGCTTTCGCGGATCGTGCGTTTGTATGCGGAGATGCTCATTGCCGTTCCTGCCTCTGCTCCCCCGACATGGCGCGGGGTGACTGTAAACCGGGCCCGGTTCGTCCGATGCTCCGACGGAAAGGGGGCGCCAGTGGCGCCCCCTCCTTATGCCATCAGAAGTTGTGCATATTCCAGCGAAATTACTGGAACAGCGACAGAATGTTCTGCGGCGAGGAGTTGGCGATCGACAGCGACTGCGTGGCCAGCTGCTGCTGGACCTGCAGTGCCTGCAGACGGGCCGCTTCCTCTTCCATGTCCGCGTCGATCATCGCGCCGACGCCGGCGTCGATGTTGTCGACAACCTTGTTCAGGAAGTCCTGCTGGTTCTCGATCGACTTTTCCGACTGGCCGAGCTTGGTGGCGATGTCGGTGACTGCGCTCAGCTGGCTTTCGGTCGCGGTCAGCGCGCCGGCGAGGAAGGCTGCGCCGAAGCTGCCGCTCGATGCGTTGGAGCCGAAGCTGGTCGCGATCGTTTTGAAGTTGGCGACGAGCGTTGCGACGTCATGGGTGTCGACCGCGATCTCGGTGGTCGCGTAGGCGCCACCAGCGCGGCTGATGCCGGTCACCACGTCGCGGGTCACACCGACGGTCGCGCCGGTAGCGGTGGTTGCCGCGTGGTTGATACCCGAGGTCAGGGCGCCGGTGGTTGCGGAAACCGAACCTGCGCTCACACCTGCGTAGGAACCTGCACCCAGCATGTCGTCGCCGTTGAAGGTCGACTGGCTGAGGGTGGTTTCCATCTGCTTGACCAGTTCCGCGAGGTCGGCTTCGATCTCGTCCTGGCCACCGGTTGCGCCCTGTGCGAAGGACACTTTTTCGAGGAACTGCTGCGCCAGGTCCTGGATCGTTTCCGCGCCGAGGCGGGCGGTTGCGATCGAGTTCTTGGTGAGCGTCAGACCTTCGTTGATCGAGTTGTAGGTCGAGGAGTCACCGCTCATGGTCTCGGAGATCGAGAAGTAGGCGGCGTTGTCCTTGCCCGACTGGACCGAGAGGCCGGTCGAGATGCGACCCTGGGTGTTTTCCAGATCCTTGTTGATCTGGCGCAGGGTCGACAGCGCGTTCATCGCGCTCGTGTTGGTATTGATGGAAGACATTGTATCTGCTCCGATTTCTATCGTTGAGGTTCGCCTTTCTGGCGAAAACGGTCCTGCCGTGTGGGTACCGTATCACGGGAAATTGGAGCGATCGGTTAAAGGAAGGTTAACGCTACACCGACTGATCGTAACGTTGCGTCTGGGTAACGCATTGTGGCGATTTTGTGCCATCCTTGCCGTAAACCCCTCTCAAACTTTGTCTTTCTCGGATCCGGTCGATCTCTTTCGCCACCGCGCCGGTCGCTTCGGTCATCCGGCGCAGCAGCGAAAGGTCGCTGTGAATCAGGTCGCGCAGCTCCGAAAGGCGCGCGCGCAGGCTCTCGGCCGCCGGGTCCTCGCCGCCGAGCAGGGGCTCGGGATCGGCAAAGGCGGCCTCGATCTCGGCCAGCAGCTCCTGCTTGCGCGGGAAGAGCTCCTCGACGCGGGCAAGCTCGCCCCGGCCGATGGCGGCGATCTCGTCGCGCAGGAGGCGCGACAGCCGGTCGATCAGCGCCTGTGCGCGGGGACGGGTCATCTCGGTCATGTATGCTCTCCACGGCGGGCGGCGGCGCCATAGGCCGACATCGCCTGTTCCAGGTTGCGGGCGATGCCGGTGCCGCCCTGCTCTGCCAGCTCCTTGCCGAAGGCCTCGGCAAGGAAATAGCGCCAGTGTTCCTCGGCCTGCCCACCGCCGAAATCACCAAGGTCGACCTCGCCGAGCATCTCGTTGACCATCTCGGTCAGGAACATCGCCTCGAATTCCTTCGCGGCGCTGGCCGGCGCGTCGGGCGCGATGGCCCCGGGCTGCGCGATCTGCGCCCCGGTCACCTGCAGCGCGGCCATGGAGGTCTTCACGTCCATCTGCTCTCTCCCCTAGATGATCTCGAGATCGGCGTGCAGCGCACCCGCGGCCTTGATCGCCTGCAGGATCGAGATCGTCTGCGTCGCGGTCAGTCCGATGGCGTTGAGCGCATCGACAAGGCGCTGCAGGCTGACATCCGCACCCTCGAGAATGGTGAAATGCGTCTCCTGCTCGTCGACGCCGACGGTGGTGCGCGGCACGACGACGGTGGTGCCGCCGATGGTGATCGGCTCGGGCTGGCTGACCTCGGAATCCTCGCGCACCATCACCGTGAGCCCGCCCTGGCTGACCGCGACGCGGTCGATCCGCACGTCCTCGCCGATGACGATGGTGCCCGAGCGCGCGTCGATCACCACCTTGGCCACGGCGTCGGGATCGACGCGGATGTTCTCGACGTCCGACATGATGCCCGCGATGTCGCCCTTGCCCGCCCCGTGCAGCGCCACCTCGACGGTGCCGGGATCGAGCGCGGTGGCGGTGTTCGTGCCCATGCGCTTGTTGATCGCCTCGGCCATGCGGGTCGCGGTGGTGAAGTCGGGATTGCGCAGCGCGATGCGGACCGAACTCAGCGAGGAGAGCGCGAACTCCACCTCGTTCTCGACCGTCGCGCCGTTCTCGATCCGCGCCACCGTCGGCACGCCCTCGACCACCGAGGCGGCCATGCCCTGCGCCGCGTAGCCCGCGACGGCGATCGGCCCCTGCGCCACCGCGTAGACCTCGCCGTCGGCGCCGGTCAGCGGGGTGACGATCAGCGTGCCGCCGCGCAGCGAGGTCGCATCGCCCAGCGACGAGACCACCACGTCGATCGGCGAGCCGAGCCGCGCGAAGGGCGGCAGCATGGCGGTCACCATGACGGCGGCGGTGTTGCTGGTCTTGATCTGGTCGTCGGACATGTTGCCGACCCCCAGCCGCTCGAGCATCGCCTCGATGCTCTTCTCGGTGAAGGGGCTGTTGCGCAGGCTGTCGCCCGTGCCGTTCAGGCCGACCACGAGGCCGTAGCCGACGAGCTGGTTCTCCCGCACGCCTTCGAAGGTCGCGATGTCCTTGATCCGGACATCCGACGCGGCGGGAAAGGCGGCGATGAGCGCCACGAGGGCGGCGCCGAGACAGGCTGCGATACGCATGGGACTCCCTGGGCTGCGGTCCTGTGTTTCAAGGATTAAACATCGGTTCGCCGAGTTCTTCAACGACATTTTCCGATCTAATCATGCTATCCTTGTGTATTGCTTGACCTGAAGAAAAATACTCCGCATGATCTACGTGTCCTGTCATGGATAGAGAATGACGGCCGGCCATCGGGAGAGCAGCGTGCATATCTATCTTTACGAGCCTCGTTCGAATGCCTTCCGCGGGTTGCTGTCCGAACTGGACGCGGCGCAATGGCAACCGGTGGCCGTCGGGGACGATTTCTTCGAGCGCGAGCTCGGCCTGCTCAGCAACGACGGCTACGCCGACCGGCCGGTCCTGCTTTCCGAACAGCCACGGACCGTCGAGCACATCTTCCGCCTGCGCAAGTCCGGCTGCCGCAACCCGATCCTCGTGCTGCGCGACCAGCGTGATCCCGAGGCGGCGATGCAGGCGCTCGATGCCGGCGCGGATGACGACATCGTCGGGCCGCTCACCGGCCCCGAGCTGCGCTCGCGGGTGAACGCGATCACCCGGCGATTCCATGGCCACGCGGCGGGATCGGTGCGGATCGGCGACGTCACCGCCTATTTCGACGGGCGCGACCCCGATGTCGCTGGCACGCCGATGCGCCTGTCGCAGCGCGAGCTGGCGATCTTCCAGCAGATCGCCCTCGCCTCGCCGCGCGTCGTGTCGAAGTCGGTGATCTACGACGCGGTCTACGGCATGGCCGAGGAGCAGCCCTTCGACAAGGTGATCGACGTCTACATCTGCCGGATCCGCAAGAAGATCGAAGAGATGTCGCCCACGGGGGATCCGCATATCCGCACGATCCGCGGCCGCGGCTACAAGCTGGTGCCCGGAGCCGAGGCCGGCCAGGAGGCCGAGACCCCCCGGCTCAGCCTCGCCAGCGCATCACATGTAATTCAGAAAGCTCAGTTGCGATAGGCGCGAGGTGACGGTGTAACTCGCCTCGAGCTGGGCCTGCAGCGAGGTCACGTTGCTGGCGGCCTCGTAGGCGTCGACGCCGTCAAGCTCCAGCAGCCGCGTCTTGTAGAGGATCGCGCGATCCGCGATGCGGGTGTTCTGCGATTCCAGCCGGGCCGACAGGGTCGAGAGCTGGGTCTCGCTGTCGAGAAGCCCCGCCTGCCCAGCCGACAGCGTGCTGACCGCGGTCCCCACCCAGGAGGCATAGGCCTCGTCGTCGCCGATCTCGGCCGGGTCGATCGAGGCGAGCATCGCGAGCCCCTTCACCACCTGACGGAACGCCTCGTTGTCGGCCTGCACCCCGTAGGCGACGCTCACGCCGTCGCCGAGGTTGGCGCGGGCGGGCGCATTGCCGACCGAGCCGTTGTAGATGAGCGACTGGTAGTTGGTGTCCGGATCGGTGGCGCTGTCCGAGAACATGGCGTCGATCTCGGCGAGGGCCGCGTCGACATCCGCCTGCGAGTTGAGCCCGCCCGACAGCAGGTTGGCGAAGACGCCGGCGGGCGACAGGCCGCTGTCCGCCTGCGCCTCGTCCCAGGGCTGCAGCGCGTTGCTGGCGTTCGAGGTCCCGGCAAAGAGCGCGGTGCCGCCGTAGGCCTGCGCGGCCTGGCCGATCAGCGACTCGAGCGCCGCCTTGGCCGCCACCTGGATGCCCGACGAGGCGGCCGTGGCGTAGGTCGAGTTGGCGATGCCGATATCCAGCACGTCCTGCAGCGACTCGCGCATGGTACCCAGCGACTGGGTCATCATCTCGAGCCGCGACAGGGTGAGCTTGTTGACCGCCGCCTGCGCCTCGTCGCGATCGAGCGTCGCGTTGAGGCTCAGCGCCTCGGTCGCGCCCAGCCCGATCGACTTGTAGATGTCGGCCTTGTAGCCGGTCGAGAGCTCCTGCTCGGCGCGCGACAGCGCGTTCGACAGCTCGGCGTTCTGGTTGCGGCGCAGCAGGCTCGAGTAGAGGGTCGAGGGGCCTTTGCTGAGGTAGATCATGTGAAGGTCCTGGATCAGAAGGCGTCGAGCAGGGTGTCGAGCATGGACATGACCGTCGTCATGACCTGCGCATTGGCGGAATAGGCCTGTTCGATGGCCACGAGCTGCTGCAGCTCGTCATCGACGTTGACCCCCATGAAGCCGAGCCGCGTCTCCTGCACGGTCATCGCGGCGGCGGCATTGGTCTCGGCCTTGGTCTCGGCGCTTGCGCGCGTGGTGTTCTGGCTGGCGATCAGCCCGGCCATGTAATCGGCGAGCGTGGCGCTCTCGTCGAGCCCGACCGAGGCATCGAAGCTGGTCTTCGACGCCATGGCATCGACGAAGGCATTGAGCTGCGAGGCCTCGTTGGACGATCCCTCGACCGTCGCGGACATGCCGTCGCGCAGCCGCCAGACCGCCCCGCCCTCTTCGGGCACCACGGCGCTGTTGACCGCGATCCGCCCGGCAAGCCCGGCGGCGACCGGATCGGTCAGCGCGCTGCCCGCGTCGGTGAAGAGACCCGCCTCCCCTGCCGCAAGCGAGGCATCGGCGCCCTCGAAGACGCTGATCAGCGCCCGCGCCACCTCGTCGAGCTGCGCGCTCATTTCCGGGATCGCATCGTTGTAGAGGGTGATCTGACCGGCCAGCGAGCCTTCGGAAATGCCGCGCACGCCAGAGGCGCCCGGCGTGATGTCGATGCCGCCCGCGCTCAGGACGCCGGTCTGGGCGTCGAAGCTGAGCGGCTCGGCGGTCTCGCCCAGCAGCAGCGCCGTGCCGCCGGTCGTGTAGATCTCCATCCGCCCCTTCGCATCGGTGCGCATGGTGAAGTCCATCTTCTCGGCAAGGCCGTCGAGCGTCGCGGTGATCTCGTCCTCGAGCGCGAGCTTCTGGCTTTCGCTGAGCTTGCCGCTGCTGAGCTGCGCGTTCATCTCGGCGAGGTCGGAGAGCGTCGCGTTGATGCTTGCCACGTCGTTCTGGGCGCTGCTGAGCGCCCGCGCCCGCGCCTCGGTCAGCGAGGAAGACGCCGAGTTCAGCGACTGCACCAGTTCCTGCGCGTCGGTCAGGGCGGCGCGCTGCGTCGCGCTGTCGGAGGGGCTTGCCGCCATCAGGCTGACCGAGTTCTGGAAGTCGGTCAGCTGGGTCAGCAGCGTGACGTCGGACGAGGTGTCGCCGAGCTGCGAGGTGTAGAGCGACAGGCCCGTCGCGATCGCGTCCTGCGTCGCCGTGCGCGAGACCTCGAGCCGGTACATGGTGTCGAGCGAGGTGTTCACCGCCTGGGTGACCTCGCTGATCGTGACGCCGCCCATGCTGTTGGTCACGATGGTCGGATCGCGCCGCGCGTAGGAGGCGTTGTTCGCGTTGGCGATGTTGTTCGATGTCGTCTGCGCCCAGCGGGACGTGACGCTCATCCCGCTGCGCGCCGCGTTGAGGGCTGCGGAAAGGCTCATGATGCGATCCTATCTGACACGACTTTCACCCGGACGTCCTGCCGGCTGATCAGCGCTTGAGATTGACGGTTTCGTTCAGCATCTCGTCGGCGGTCGTGATGATCTTCGCGTTCGAGGAATAGGCGCGCTGACGCTGGATGAGGCTGGTGAGTTCCTGCGCGATGTCGACGTTCGAGCCCTCGATGCCGCCCGAGGTGAGCGAGCCGGTCTCGCCGGTGCCCGGCGCGCCGAGGTAGAAATCGCCGGACTCGTTCGACACCTGGAAGGTCGAGTTGTTCGAGGTCGCAAGACCGTTGGCATTGGCGAAGGTCGCGAGCGGCACCGAGTAGAGCACCTTGCGCGTGCCGTTGTCGAACACGCCCCAGACATCCCCGGACTCGTCGAATTCCACGCTGGTGAGCATGCCGCTCTCGCTGCCGTCGGCGTCGATGTTCATCGGGGTGTAGTCGCCCGCGAACTGGGTCAGCCCGTCGAATTCGCCCGGGGTGCCCATCGAGAGGGTCATCGTCTGCGGCGTGGTGCCGTTGTTCACGGTCAGAGTCATCTCGCCCGTCGCCGTGTCGAAGGCAAAGCCCGCGGGCGCGGTCGCCAGCGACGTCGCGTTGGTGTAGCTCGCCGGCGAGCCGGCGGCCGTGCCACTGTTGTTGAAGGTCATGGTCACGGTGCCGTAGTCACCGTCGGGTCCCGAGATGGTGACGTCCCAGGTGTCGTCGGTCGTCGTCGGCTGGAACGAGAGGGTCAGCCGCTCCGCCTCGCCGAGCGCGTTGTAGAACTCGACCGATGTGGTGAAGGCATTGCCCGGCTCGTCGACACCGGTCTCCTGCGAGGGCAGCGTGCCGCTGATGCCGACAGTGCTGGTCGCCGAGCCGTTGATCGACTGGCTCGCGACGTTGACCGGGACGAGGTCGGCAAAGCTCGACCGGTCCACCGCGCCGAGCGCGCCGTTGGTGTCATAGGCAAACCCCATCAGGTAGAGCCCGGCGCCGTTCACCAGGTTGCCGTTCTCGTCCGGCGCGAAGCTGCCGTCGCGGGTGAACATGTTGCCGGTGGTGTAGCCCGCGTTGATGTTCGAGTTCACCACGAAGAAGCCGTTGCCGTTGATCGTCAGGTTCGAGGCGACCGAGGTCTCCTGGAACGTGCCCTCGGTGGTGTTGGAGTGGGTGATCGTGGTCGCGACCCCGGCCGATGTGCTGCCGGTGGCGGCGGTCGAACCCGAGGTGATCATCTGCGCGAAGCTGCGGCGGTACCCCACCGTATCCGCGTTCGCGATATTGTTCGAAATGCGTTCAACCGCATTGGAGTTCGCCGTAAGGCCGCTGACCCCGGCCGCCATCGCGCTGGAAATACTCATGTCCGTCTCGCCCTATTGGTCGCAGTTGAACCCATCAATCACTGGTCACATAGGCAGACCAGGTTTCACCATGGTTAAAACTGCCTTTACTTGTGTTCCTTTCAGCGGCTTCCCGCTGAATCTTGCCTGACCTTGCCGCGGTTTTCCCGGGGCCGGTCAGTTCAGCCGCTCCACGGCGGGCAGGCTGTCGAGCGTCTCCTGCGCCTTGTCGATCCGCGCCCGCGCCGTCTCCTCGCGCAGCGGCAGCAGCGCCGGCGCGGCGGTCGTCAGGCCCCGCGCGATCTCGGCCCAGCCGGGCAGCTCGGTCAGGCTCGGGAAGGCCACGGCAAGCTCCGCCGCCCGCGCGTCGTCGCCGCTGCGATGCGCCGCGAGCAGGTAGCGGATCGCGTCGGGCAGCGGCATGTCGCCGCCTTCGCGCCCGTGCAACTCCTCGTAGGCCCCCGCCGCGGCACCCCAGTCGCCGCGCTCGAACAGGGCCAGCGCGCGGAGGCGGAGGATCTGCGTCGTCTCCCCCGCCCCGCCGCCGCTGCCGATCAGCTCCGCCGTCTGACCGGTCTCATCGAAATAGCGGGCCGACACCAGATCGAAGCGCCGCTTCAGATCCGGATCCGTCAGCTGGATCGGCTGCAGGAGCAGCGTTCCCAGGGCCTCGAACTGGCCGCCCGCCAGCAGGGTCTCGGCTTCCTTCACCTTGAGGCGCGACAATTGCCCCTCTTCCGCGGTGGTGATGCCCAGATCCTGCGCCGCCGTGAGGTAGTCGTGAGTGGTGGCATATTCCTCGGCGGCAACCTTGGTCGCGCCGGCCTTGCGGAACGTGTCGGCAAACAGCTCCGAAGCCAGCGCGAAATTCTGCGTGAAGCGGAAGTAGCGCGAGATATGCGCGTGATCCGCCATGAACTCGCCAAGGGGGATCTCCCCCTCCGAGCCCCTGCGATAGAGATCCTCGATCAGCGCCCGCGCCTTCTGCTGCGCGGCGGTCGCCTGCGACGTGCCTGCGCGGCGCGTCACGATGAGCCCGTAGGTCTCGATCGCCTCGGGCTTGCGCCCGGCGATGATCTGCAGCGAGGCGAGCTCGTCCAGCACCTCGCCCGCCGAGTCGTCGCCCCGCCACATCTCGGATTCCAGCTCGAGCAGCCGGATCGCGTCGCGCGTCGAGAGCGCGTCGCGGGTCAGCCCCAGCGTCACCAGCGCGCGCCGCGCCCTGTGCGCCCAGATGTCCTGCCCGTCCATCACATGGGCGTAGCTGTCGAAGGCGGCCAGCGGCTCGTCCGCGACCTCGGCCACCTTGCCGAGCAGGTAGAAATAGGCCGCGCCGTCCTTCAGTTCCGGGTAGCCGTCGAAGGAGGCTGCGATGTCGCGTGCCAGCCGCCATTGCCCGGTCTCGATCGCACATTCGAGGAAGCCCGGCAGCACCCGCGCCTGCACCGGCGCCGGGAAACGCGCGAGCCGCGCCATCGCCTCGGTCAGCAGCGCCCCGGCCTCGACGCAATCGCCGCTCCGCGCCTGCTCCATGGCGCGGAAGAGCGGCTGGTCGGGCCAGGCGGCATGGGCCGGCTCGAGCAGCGACGCGGCGCGCGGGGTCAGCGGCCGGTCGCGCTCGTCGATGAGCCCCAGCGCCAATTCGAAGGCCCGCGCCCGCAGCGTGTGCGCGGGGGGCACGCCCTCGCCGGCGACCGCCTCCAGCACCGAGAGCCCCTCGGGCGCCATGGCATGGGCGAAATAGAACTCGGCAAGATCGGTGAGCGCGCGCGCCAGCTCGGGCTGGCGGTCACCGGCATCGACAAGCGCGTCCATCAGGTGTTCGCGCTCCTCGATGAAGGGCTGCGTCGCGCGCTGCCCGAGGTAGAGCGCGGGCGGGTCGATCACCCGCGGCTCGGAGAGCAGCGCCGGGGTGACCTGCGCGACCTGCTCGGGGCCGGCAAGCTCGGCATGCGCCGGGCAGACACTCAGGAGCAGCGCCATCGCCGCCGCTCGCTTCCCCGCAACTGCACAAGAATAGGCCACCGCTTACGCTCGCTTCATCATCATTATGCTTGCGTTATCTTAGCAAAACACGCATCATCATCAAGAAAAGAATGATCGAGCAAATATTGACAGGCCGTTTGCATGGATAATTCGATCTACGTCGCGCTTTCCCAGCTCACCGCTCTCGAGCGGCAGCTCGACGTGACCTCGAACAACATCGCGAACGCGAACTCCTCTGGCTACAAGGCCGAGCGGGTGCTGTTCGAGACCTACCTGCAGACCGATGACGCCGCGCTGTCCGGGGACGGCACCAATTACGTGCTCGACCGCGGCTCCTACGTCGACAACAGCTCGGGCGCGATCATGCCCACCGGCAACGCGCTCGATCTCGCGCTGAGCGGCGACGGCTGGTTCGCCTACCAGACCGCCGGGGGCCAGACCGCCTTCGGCCGCGACGGCGGCTTCATCCTCGACACCGAAGGCCGGGTCATCACCGCGACCGGGGCGCAGCTGCTCGACGCGGGCGGCGCGCCGCTGGTGCTGCCGCCGGCGCAGGCCGCGACGGTCAGCATCTCGAACGACGGGGTGATCTCGGACGCCGAGGGCGCGGTGCTGGGCCAGGTTGGCATCTTCACCCTGCCCGACCGGCAGAGCCTCGGGCGCTCGGGCGGCGGCATGTTCGTGCCGCAGGAAGGCAACGCGCGGCTGATCCCCGACGAGACCGGCTCGCAGATCATCCAGGGCGCGGTCGAGATGAGCAACGTGCAGGCGGTGACCGAGGTCACCCGGCTAATCAGCATCCAGCAGGCCTACCAGCAGTCGCTGAACCTGGTGCAGTCGGATGACGATCTGAAAAAGGAAATGCTGAGCCGGATCCGGAACAGCTGAGGAAGGGACGATCATGAAGGCACTCGGAATCGCCGCTACCGGCATGATGGCGCAGCAGACCAACGTCGACGTCATCTCCAACAACATCGCCAACGCCAACACCACCGGGTTCAAGGCCTCTCGGGCGAGCTTCACCGACCTCATCTACGAGAACATCACGCGCGAGGGTGCGGTGACCGCGGAAGAGGGCAACACCCGCCCCACCGGCCTCGACATCGGCCTCGGCGTGCGCACCGCGGGCACCGTGCGGCTCAACACGCAGGGCGGGCTCGCGCAGACCGAGAACCAGCTCGACATGGCGATCGACGGGCGCGGCTACTTCACCGTGAACATGCCCGACGGCACCCAGGCCTACACCCGCGACGGCTCGTTCCGCCTGTCGGCCGAGGGGCAGATCGTCAACGAGCAGGGCTTCGAGATCGACCCCGGCCTCGTGCTGCCCGACGACACCGTCTCGATCTCGATCAGCGAGACCGGCATCGTCAGCGCCTACGTCGGCAACGACACGACTCCGGTCGAGGTCGGCCAGCTCACCCTGACCACCTTCGTCAACGATGCCGGCATGCGCCCGCTGGGCAACAACCTGCTGGAGGCCACCGTCGCCTCGGGCGATCCGATCCCGGCGACCCCCGGCGACGAGGGCGTGGGCATCCTGCGCCAGGGCTATCTCGAAAGCTCGAACGTCGACATCATCCGGCAGATCACCGACCTCATCCAGGCACAGCGCGCCTACGAGATGAACTCGAAGGCGATCGAGACCGCCGACCAGATGATGTCGGCCGCCAACCAGATCCGCTGACGCCATGCGCCGCCTCGCCCGCCTCCTCGCCGCCCTTGCGCTGGCGCCCGTCCCGCTTTTCGCCGAGACGCCGGATGTGCTGATCGAAGAGCAGGCACGGATGAGCTGGGGCACGGCGCTGCCGGACGCGGCCAACCTGCGCGTGCGCTTCAAGGGGGCGCAGATCGAGGAGGCCGAGACCATCTCGGCCTTCTGGATGGACCGCGACAGCGGCCAGTTCCTTGCCAATGCCGTCACCGAGGACGGTATCACCCACCGGCTGCAGGGCTTCGTGATCGCCACCCAGACCCTGCCGGTGCCCACCCGCCGCCTGATGCCCGGAGAGGTGATCGGCGCGGGCGACATCAAGACCATCGAGATGCCGCTCAGCCGGGTCGGCGCCTTCACCGTGGTCGACGAGGACAAGCTCGACGGCATGCAGGTGCGCCGGATGCTGGCGCAGGGCCGCCCGGTCATGACACAGTCGGTGATGCAGCCGTTGGTGATCGGCCGCGGCGACAAGGTGAACATTCTTTACGACGACGGCCGGCTGGTGGTCACCGCCCCCGGCCGCGCGCTCTCCGATGCCCATCGCGGGCAGGACGTGCGCATCGTCAATCTCGTCAGCAATACCCCCCTCGTCGCCGTCGCGCGCGAGGAAGGGCTCGTGGAGGTGATCCGATGACCCCGCTCCGTCATGGCCTTCTGGCCGCCTCCGCGCTGGCCCTGCTGGCCGGCTGCAACTCCCCGGCCTTCGACCGCGACCCCGAGGTCAGCCGCGTCGGGCTCGACCCGCAGACGCTCGCCGAGGCGCGCAGCGTCAACATTCCCATGCCGCCACCCAAGCCGGACCGTATCCCCTACCGCGCCGAGGGCGCCTCGCTCTGGGAACGCGGCTCGTCGGGCTTCTTCGGCGACCAGCGCGCGACGCAGATCGGCGACATCCTGACGATCCTCGTCGAGATCAACGACACCGCCTCGCTCAGCAACGAATCCGACCGCAGCCGCACCGGCAGCTCGACCATGGGCTTCCCCAGCTTCTTCGGCTACGGCACGCAGATCGACAAGATCCTGCCCGGCGTCGGGCCCGAGGACCTGCCCTCCGGCGACAATATCGTCGACATCACCTCGAAGACCGGCGCCTCGGGCTCGGGCTCGATCGACCGCGAGGAGACGATCTCTCTGCGCATGGCCGCGCTCGTCGTGCAGGAGCTGCCCAACGGCAACTTCGTCGTCGCCGGCCGGCAGGAGGTGAAGGTGAACGAGGAACTGCGCGAGCTGCGCGTCACCGGCATCATCCGGCCGCAGGACATCGACCGCACCAACGCCATTCCCTATGACAAGATCGCCGAGGCGCGCATCTCCTACGGCGGCCGCGGTTCGGTCAGCCGGCAGCAGGCGCGCGGCTATGGCGAGGATGTCATGGACATTATCCTGCCTTATTGAACCAGAATGTGCCCCGATTTGAAGAAAATATCGCCCGAATCGTAAGGCACTACGGACCCTGACAGAGAAACTGCGGGATTCGTTATGAAGAAATCATACATCGCCCTGGCCGCCCTGCCCGTCATCTTCGGGGTGGTCGGGTACGGTGCCGGACACGTCCTGGCCCCCGCTGCGGAACAGGTGGAAGTGCGTGCGGCAGAAGCCGCGCCCCTCGAGGCCGAGACCATCCTCGACGAGCTGGCCACGCAGGCCCCCGAGCAGGCCATCACCCCCGAGGATGGCAGCGAGATCGGGCAGCCGCAGCACAACGAGCATGCGCAGAACACCGCGCGGCCCGAGACCGAGATCGCCCACCGTCCCGCGGCGGCGCCCGGCGTGCTGACCGAGGAACGCCTCAACGACTCCAGCATCGTCTCGCTCGGCAAGATCTCGGTGCCGGTCTACCGCCCCGAAAGCATCACCTACGTGGTCTCGGAAGTCGGCGTGGCGATGCGCGACACCACCACCGCGGTGAACTTCAACATTGCCGAGAACGCCTCGCGCCTGCGCGACGCGATCCTCACCTCGATGCACCGCGCCGCCGATGGCTCGACCATGAAGGGCGTGAACATCGACACCGGCGAGCTGTCGCGCGCGCTGTCCGCGGACCTGAAAAAAGACTTCGGAGACGATGTCTCCGAAGTCCTGTTCCTGTCGCTGATCAAGGCCGACGTGCCGCGCAGCTGAGCGGCTCAGATGATCTCTTCGACGAGACCCGCAAGCACGGTCTCGCCATTCTCCAGGTGGAGCGTGGCGAGGCCGTTTTCGTAGGTCATGCTCGCCACCTTCTGCGGCGCGTAGGTCTGCGACGCCACGGTGTTGCCCTCGGAATCGACGGCCTCGAGCGTCATCTTGTAGGTGCCCGCGGGCAGCGGCAGCCCCTCGTAATCCATTCCGTCCCAGGTCACGCTGTGCCGCGCGCCCGCGCTGGTGTCGAGCGCGCCATAGGTGCGCAGCACGGTGCCGTCCTCGGCGGTCACGGTCAGCGTGACGCTCTCGGCCTCGGCGGCGAGGTAGTAGGACATCTCGGCCGAGGCCCCGTCGCTCTCGAGCGTCACCTCGTCGGACGAGGTCACCACCGAGCGCCCGATCAGCGACAGGCCGGTGATCGCCCCCATCGAGGCCAGCTGCGAGGAAATTCCCTCGAGGTTCGCGTTCGTCGCCACCGACTGCTCGACCTGGCTCAGCTGCGCGAGCTGCGAGATGAAGGTGGTGCTGTCCATCGGCTCCAGCGGGTTCTGGTTCTGGATCTGCGCGGTGAGCAGCGTGATGAAGCTCTCGTAATCCTCCGAGAGCTGGCTCATCGAGCTGGTTGACGAGCTGGTCGTCGCGCTGACGCTGGTCGTGCCGAAGGGATCAATGGCCATGGAAATCTGTCCTCGTCAAATCCTGATGTCCACGCTGCCCTCGGGCAGGCGGATCGATTGCGTCGCGGAGCCGGACGCGAGGCCGGGAGCCTCGGGAGCCGCGCTCCCGTAAGTCGTGAAACCGCCGCGCGCGCCCTCGCGCCCGGTGCCGCCGTCGCGGGCCTCGCCCTGCGTGCCCATGTCCGAGAAGCTGAGCGCCCCATCCTCGACCGCGTGCCCGGCATCGCGCAGCAGCGCGACAAGCCCGTCGCGGTCGGCGCGCAGCGCCGCAAGCACCGCCGGCTGGTCGGCGCGCACGACGACCTGCAGCTTGCCGGCCTCGTCCGGACCGAGCGCGATCTCGACCTTGCCGAGCCCTTCGGGCTTCAGCTCGACGTTGATCTTGCCGTCGGCGCTGCTGCTGGCGCGGATCTGGCCAAGCACCTCCTGCCCCTGCACGGCAAGCTGCGGCGCGGTGCCCGCCACCTGCGCCGCGGCAAAGGCGCTGGCGGCCAGCGGCGTTGCCGTGACCGGCGCAAGCGGGGCCCCCTGCAGCGCAAGCGTGCCCGACTGGGTGGGCAATTCGCTGCCCTGCGCGGGAGTCTGGGTTGCCGGAACGAAACTGGCGGCCGCGCGCGGCTCGTCGCGGATCGGCGAGAGCGTCTCGGGCGCGGCGTCACCGGACTGGCCGGAAAGATCCGCCTCCGCGCCTTCGTCGGCAGCGGTGGAAAGCGCGCGCGGAAGCTCCGCCACGTCCTGCAGGGGCTCCAGCCCCTCGGGATCGGCCCCGGTTTCCGTGCTGCGCAGCGGCGCCGTCAGCAATTGACCGAGCCCCGAGACCACCGGGACGACCGGCTGCGCGATCTCCTCGGCCACGTCGATCACCTGCTCGAGCAGGGCGGCAAGCTCGCGCCCGTCGCCCTCGACCTCCTCGGCGCCGTCGAGTGCGGCCTGCAGGGCGCCCAGCCCCTCCGACAGGTCGCGCCACGAAAGCTCGGCGAGCTCGGCCCCGCCCGCCTCCGCGTCGATCGCCGCCGCAAGGTCCGCGACCAGCGTCCGGGCCTTCTCAAGCAGCGCCGGATCGGCGGCGAGCGCCGCGCCGAGCTGCGCGATCACCGGGCCGAGGATCGCCGCGATCTCGTCCTCGGAAAGGTCCGGATCGTCCAGCGCTGCCTCGGCCCGGGTCAGCAGGTCGCCGATCTCGGCGGGCGCGTCGCCCGCCTCTTCCGCGGTTTCGGACTCACCTCGGCCGACGACCAGCGCAAGAAGGCCCGCGAAGGGGGTCTCCCCTTCCGCGGGCTTGTCCGTCGCTGCGCCGGAACCGGCCGCGACGCCGCCGAGTGTTGCTAGGAGATTGATCATGTCAGAACAGCCCGCGAGAAGCCCTTGTCTATGAGGTTGCGGCGCAGGCGCAGCATGGCGCGTTTCTCGACCTGGCGCAGGCGGTCCTGCGACACGCCGAGGTCCCGCGCGATGCTGCCGAAGGGCTCGGGCTCGGGCAGCAGTCGCCGACGCCGGATCACCTCGGCCTCTTCCGGGGTCATCGGCTCCAGCGCCTCGGCCAGCAGCCGGGTCAGCATGGCGCGCTCGCTTTCGAGCGTGACCAGTTCCTCCGGCCCCAGCTCGCCCGAGATGAGGATCTCGCGCGGGCGGCCCTCGTCCTCGTCGTCGCTGCCGTCGAGCGCGATCATCCCGTGGGTCGCCATGCGGATGCGGGCGCGCTCCTCCTCGGGCAGCTTGCCGGTCTGCGCGTCGAGATAGGTGCGCGCCGGAATGTCGATCACCGCCTTGATCCGCGCCAGCGCGCTCGAGATGCCGTTCATCACCCACCACGCGGCATAGGTCGAAAAGCGCACCTCCTGCTGGCGATCGAAGCAGTCGGCGGCCTTGATCAGCCCGAGGAACCCCTCGGCGGCAAGGTCTTCCATGTGCACCGGGTTGTCGGTGAACCGCGCGGCCTGAGACCACGCCTGCCGCGCGTGCGAGCGCAACAGCAGCTCGAGGGCCTTTCGGTCCCCGCTATCCTGCCAGCTGCAGATGGCGTTGCGTTCCTGCTCTACGTCAAGAAACGGCTCGCGCATCGCTGCCTGGTACGTCATGGACATCATGAAGAAACGCCCAACTCATTCTTGCCTGCAAGAATAAGTAACCACAATTCTTCAACCGTCGGAAGAATATAATGATTTACTGAAGGTTAAACCGTGCCGCGAGGCTGGTCTTGAGCGGCGCGTCTTCGCGCTCGGGCGCGCCCATGACGGCGCGCAGCATCGTCTCGGTGCGACCAGCCCAGTCGGCAAGGCGCAGCGGCGCGCTGGCGACGCTGAGCAGGTCCTCGGGCACGAGCAGCGGGTCGGGCGACGAGAAGCCGGGATCGAGATCGGTCAGGTAGGCCGAAAGCTGGCGCTGCCAGAGGAAGTCGGAGCGCGAGAAGAGCATGGGATCGGGCAGCAGCGGGCGGCGTTCGGCCAGCCATTGCCGCGCGAGGCACTTGCCGAGACCGCGGCAGAAGGCCTGGGGATCGACCTCGTGCCCCTCGAGCCCGAGCGCCGCGGCCCGGCGCATGGCGGCGTGGGCCATGATGTAGAGCGCGTCGGTCTCGTGTTCCATCGGCACGCCGCCAAGGCTCTGCGCCAGCAGCAGCGCCTCGCCCACGGTCTCGCCGAGCAGCGTCGAGAAATTGGCGAGGGCCACGGGAAGCATGACCACCATCGTGCCGTAGGGCAGCTCCAGCGGCAGCTCCTCGACCAGCACGTCGCCGAGCGGCAGCGCCGGCGCAAGCTCGAGCGAATCCGCCATGACGAGGGGATGCCGGCACTCGCCGCGGGCGATCAGGATCGCGACCTGCACCGGCAGGATCGCCGTCAGCGCCGCGTGGAAGCGGAGCCCGAACCCCATCTCGGGCAGCGCCACACCGTCCCGCCAGATTAACCGAAGTACATCCCCGCTACGCATCTGCCTACCCGTGCCCCAAGTGAGTCTTTCCCCAGGTACACAGTAGGTTTTGAGCGGATCCCCGCAAACCCACCAAATGTTAATCGCCCCGCTATATATAGGGGACTTGACCTTGGAAGCCGCAAAATGCAGGAGGCTGAGTCGCCGGTCGAAGTTTCTGTATTTTCAGTGCTATTTGCAACCTACGGGCGAGCGTCGCGAGCGAAATACACCATCCACACCCTCTGAGTTTCCTTAACATTTCGGAAAATAGGTGTGGATATGGGGGATGGTGCGGCAAAGCAACCACTAGATATGGTGAATTTTCTGGCTGAAGCCTGTCAGGAATTGACGCGGATCAGGGCTTTGCCGCTTGCGGATATTGCAGCGTGACACTGATGCGCCGGTTCTCCGGTGCCTCGGGGTTGCTAGGCTCCAGCGGCGCCGTGTCCGCAAGGCCCGAGATCCGCGTGATCCGCGCCGGGTTGACCCCGGTGTCCACCAGCACGCGCCGCGTCGCGTTCGCTCGGTCGGCCGAAAGTTCCCAGTTGGAATAGGTTCCGGCCCGGGAATAGGGCACGGAATCCGTGTGCCCCGAGATGGTGATGTCGTTCGGCAGGTCGACGATGGCCTCGGCCACGATGCGCAGCAGCTCGCGCGTGCGGTCCTCGATCCGGGAGCTGCCGGTGGAGAACATCGAGCTGCTGTTCTTGTCGACGATCTGGATCTCGAGCCCGTCGGCGGTGCGCTCGAAGAGCAGGTTGTCCTGCAGCGCCTGAAGCTGCGGATCCTCGGTCAGCCGTTCGGTGATCGTCTCCTCGAGACGGTCCTGCGTCTCCTGCCATTCCTGCGCGGTGCGCTCGGCCTGCTGCGCCTCGGCCGCGGCATCGGCGGCGGTCTGCGCGGCGGCGATGCCGTCGGCGACACCGTTCTCGCCGGTGTTGATGGTCTGGCTCTCCTGCTGGCCCTCGGGCCGGCTGTCGAATTCGACCACAACCTGCGAGTCCGGGTCACGCAGGCGGCTGTCGAACACCGCGAGCGGATTTTCCTGGCCGAAGCTCGGCAGCTGCACGAGGCTCTGCGGGCCGTCGGTGCCGCTCATCACCCCGTCCTTGCCCAGCACCATGCCGTCGAGCAGCCCGTCGCCGCGACCACCGGCTTCCGACAGCGAGGGGGTGAAGTAGTCGGCAAGCCCGCGCAGCTTCTCCTCGTCCGAGGCGGCGAGGATCCACAGCAGCAGGAAGAAGGCCATCATCGCCGTCATGAAGTCCGCATAGGCGACCTTCCAGGCACCGCCGTGATGGCCGTGTCCGCCGGTCTCCTCGATCTTCTTGATGACGACCGTGCGCTCGTTCCTGCCTGCCATTTTGCCGTCTTACTCCTGCCCCGCCATCACCGTGCGGTCGTATTTGCCGAGCCCGGCCTCCTTGGCGTGGGCTGCTTTCTTGCGCGAGTAGCTCGGGGCCACCAGCGGGAAGTCTTCCGAGAGGCCGAAGGCGGCGCGGTACTGCGCCTCGGTCATGCCATGCTCGGCGCCGAGATGGCGCTTGAGCATCTTGAAGCCGCGGCCGCAGCAGAGGCAGTAGACCTTCTCCTCGGTCACCGCCTGGGCCACCGGCAGCGCCGGGTGCAGCCGGCCATCCGCCGAAGCCTGGCGTCCGGCCGCGGGCGCGGCGGTCGCATCGGCACCGGGAGCATCCTGCACCTCGCCACTCAACCGCCTGTAAAGGTTCACGATTTCGTCCGGAGTTACGTCCGGGCGCGACGCATAGGCTGCCACGATCCGGGCCACCATATCCTGCGATTCGTCATGTCCGCTCATATTCTCGTCCTGCCGATCATCATTCTGCTTTTACATCGCCGGATCAAAACGGACTTCTGTCCATCCTTGCCTGTCCATGAACAGGCGCGTCCGCCGACGGGGATTGCACTTTTTTACTCTACATAGATTCTTGCCCTTTGGGCAGTTTAACCTTCCCATTCCATGTTTCGAGCGGCTTCCCGCCGGTCACGGTAGGATTGCGAAACCATCGGTGCATCTTCGGGCAGCCGCCACTTCCGGCGATAATCCTCGGGCGACATGCCCAGGACTTCGCGCAAGTGTCGGCGCAGAAGGGGTTTCTGCATTCCTGTTTCCCGGCAGGTCAGCATCGAATATGATTCCGGGGCAGAGGGCACTGCTTCCACTCGGGTCCGCCCCAGAAACCTCAACAGGAACCCTTGCAACTCTTTACCCATTCCCATGTCTCTTCTTGGTGTTCTTGCTCTTCTCCTGATGAGGCAAATAGGAAGCGAAGGTTAATGCACGTTGAACATAAATAATTTACGTCAAGTCATGGGAAGAAAACTGGCAGAAACTTGTCGAATCGAGCCTGCATGACGAAACGCGCCTCCTTTGCCGTCGTGGTCGAGCGGGACACCGCACAGCGCAACGCCTGGTCGGCCCTGCTCGAGCGGAGCGGGCTGCGCCGGGTGCTGCGCCGCGCGCGCCCGGCTGAGGCGCGCGACCTGATGGAGCCGGGCGTTCCCCTGACCGCGATGATCGTCGGGCTTTCGTCGCATCTTCCCCGCGACGACGACATGCTGGGGCTGATCGCCGGGGTGCGCCGGAACGTGCCCGACGCGGTGATCCTCGCGATCGACCACGGCAACCGGCCGCGCGGCGCCGCCGAGATTTTCGCCGCCGGGGCGGATGACGCCCTGCGCGCCGACCACGACCCCTCGGAGCTGGTGGCACGGCTTTCCGTGCGCCTGCAGCGCGTGTCGCTGACCGGCCAGCGGGCGGCGCGGCTTGTGCAGCTCGGGCTCACCCCGCTCGAGGAGCGCATCCTCGCCTGTCTCAACGCCCGCCGCGGCGAGATCGTCAGCCGCCCGACGCTGGCCTCCGAGGTCGCCGGCGCGGAATGGAGCTACGGCGACCGCCGCTTCGACGTGCACATCGCGCGGATCCGCAAGAAGCTTGCAGAGAATTACGGTGGCGCGCTCCGCGTCCGGACGATCCGGGCGCAGGGCTACGTGCTCGAAGGCGACGCGCCGCTCTAGGCGGCGAGCGCCTCCCGCAGCGAGGCGAGCGCGGCGCTCCAGTCGCCGGCCTGGGCTTGGCGGTGCAGGTGCAGCACCCCGTACCACGGGTCGAGGCTCGCCTCGTGGCCCCAGTACCACATGGTCTCGGCGCCTTTCGGCAGCAGGACATGGGCATTCGGATGGCCGATCGCGCCGCAGACGTGGACGGTGGTGTTGTCGATCGACAGGATCCGGTCCAGCGCCGCGCATTGCGCCGCGAAGCCGGCAAGATCCGCCATCTGGTCGATCTCGGGATCGGTATGGAAGGTCACGTCCGGGCGCAGGGCCTGGGCCTCCGCGATCTCCTGCCCGGTGTCGCCATATTGCAGGCTGACCACGAAGGCGTCCTTCGGCAGCAGCGCGACCAGTTCGGGCAGCGCGATCGAGCGCAGCCGGCCGATGATGGCGCGCGCCGCCCAGGCCATGCCGAAGATCGGGCGATCCCCGGCGAGCGCGGCGTAGCGGTCGCGGATCGCGCCCACCGCCTCGGGATCGAGCTGCAGGAAGCCGCCCTGGTGCGCCTCGGCCGGGTGGTCCGGCAGGAACCGAACGAGGTCCCCCAGCGCCACCATCTGGGCGCCGGTGACCTTCTCGCCGCGCGCCTCGGCCTCGGGCTGGGTGATCACCCGCACGCCGAGCGTGTTGTCCCGCAGCAGCGCCGCCTCGCGCGGGCCGGACACGAAGGAGACCTCGGTGCCCTGCAGCACCGGCATGATCCGCGTCAGGGCCAGAAGCGCCAGCTGGTCGCCGATGCCCTGCTCGCTGGTCAGGTAGATGTGGTCATGCTTCTGCAGGTTCTCCACGGCCGAGTTCTCGACCCGGGCGAGCCGGCGCGACTGCGGATCGAGCCGCTTGAAGTAGTTGGGAATGCCCTCGGCGAAATCTCCGTGCCCGAGACAGAAGGCGCCGTAGGCCTTGCCGATCATCTCGCCGCCCTCGGCGATGTGCATGGCCTCGACATAGGCGTGACGGGCCGCGGCCTCGTCGCCCCGGTCGGCATGGGCGTTGGCGGCGAAGGCGAGCGCCCTTGCATAGAGCGTGCGGTCGCGGAACTCGTAGCCCTCGATCACCTCGAGCAGCTCCGCGTGGCGCGACTGGAAGCGCAGCGCACCGATCAGCAGCACCATCACCGGATCGGGGTCCTTCAGGTCCGTCGCCAGCAGCGCGCGCGCCCCGGCCTCGGTCTCCTGCATCCGGCCCGCGTGGAAATGCGCCGAGACCGCGTCGCAGCGGCCAAGCTCGCTGTCCGGCGCGTAGCCGTGGCTGCGCTCGAACCACTCGGCGGCGCGGTCCATGAAGCCCACCTCGGCGAGCATGAGCGCGATCTTGTGCGCCAGCACCGAGCTGCGGATCTTGCCGACCACCGGCTCGAGCAGCCTGGCGGAGTTCAGGATGCCCCCCATCATCTTGACCAGCGTCAGGTAGAGCTCGACGATGTCCGGGTCGGTGCAGCCCGCGGCAAAGGCCTCCTCCATCCGCAGCGCCGAGGGTTTCGGCTCGGCGCAGAGGAAATGCGCCTTGGCAAGGCCGGTCAGCACGTCCAGCGACTTCGGCGCGCTCTCCTCGGCCTTGGTGAAGAAGGCCTTGGCGGTCGCCCCCTCGCTCCGGTTCAGCGCGGCAAGGCCGAGGACGATCCAGGCATGGGGGTTGCCCGGGATCGAGCGGGTGAGCGGCACGACCAGCCCGCAGGCCTGCGGCAGGTCCCCCGCCCTGAGGAACTGGTAGGCATGGAACAGCGCGACGGCGGCGTCCCCGCCGACCCCGTAAAGCTTTGCTCCCCGTGCAGAAAGCGCCCGCTTTTCCTTGCGCGTAAGGGCGTGGACGTTCATGGCGCCTCCTTGGGGACAACGAAATAGTGGGTGGTGTTGAGATGGAAGGTGCTGTCGACGACGCGATAGCCGGCCTTGCGGCACCAGCCCTGCAGGAAGTGCATCGCGTTGGCCTTGAGCACCGCGATCCAGATCACCGGCCGGTCGCGGGCAATCAACCCCGCCGCCCCGTCCAGCACCTCGAGCTCGGCGCCCTCGGCGTCGATGCGGATAAAATCGACCCGCTCACCTTCGAGCAGGTCATCGAGCGCGCAGGTGCCGGGCGCACCGTCGTCCGGGGCGGTCCAGCGCGCCGCCCCGGCGGGGCCGGCGTCCGCCGCGAACGCCGCCTGCCGGCCCTCGCCGACGCGCAGCCCGAGGCCGCGCCGGTCGACGAGATCCGCGATGCCGTTGGCCTCGATGTTCGCCGCCAGCCGCTCCAGCGCCGCCGGCTTCGGCTCGACCGGGAAGATCCGCGCGGGTTGCAGGTTGCGCGCGTACCAGAGCACGTGGTTGCCGTCCTTCGCCCCCACGTCGACGATGCGCGGCGCGGGAACCTCGACCAGCATCCCGAGCTTCTCGAGCGAGGCCTGATCGAAGAACCGCCCCTGAAGGAAGGAATTCTGGATCGGGTCCGCCGGGTTGGTGAGGCGCATCCGCACCACGCGGCCGGCGGCATCCTCGAACCGGGTCCAAACCTCGGCCTTGCCGAGTTCGGCGATCCACATCCCGGTCACCGCGCGGTTCCAGTCCGCCCCGGTGGCCGAGCGCGGCCCGGTGGAATGCTGCCCGCGGTGGTTGAGGAAGAAGATCTCCGGGCGCTTGGCGCAGCGCGCCTCGGCCCAGAGCTGGCAGTAGAACTTGTAGTCCTCGCCGGTGTCCATCGCGGTGTCGAAGCCGAATTTCGCGGCCACCGCGGCGCGGTAGAACCCGCCGATCTGCACCCCGTGGAAGGGCGCCGCGGCAAGGTAGTCCTCGCGGCTGTCGAGCGTCGCGGGCTGGCCCTCGCGCAGCGCGGGCTCTCCGCCCGGATCGACGGTGCAGATCAGCCCCCAGACCACGTCGAGACCGGGCTCGGCGGCGATCACCCGCCCGAAGGCCTCGAAGGCGTTGGGGGTGAGCCTGTCGTCGGCGTCGAGGAAGAAGACCCAGTCGATCCCCTCGTCGAGCGCCCGCTGCAGCGCCTCGTTGCGCCGCGCCGACCGCCCGTGGCGCCCGGCGGTATCGTCCATCACGTAGTGCAGGACCTCGCTGAACGGCCCCGTGTCGTAGGCCCGGGCCTTCTCGACCGACGGGCCGCAGGTGCGGGAGAAGATCTCAGCGTGACCGGGACCGACGGGGGTGATCACCGCGCATTTCAACGACCCGCCTCCGCGGCCTCGTCATAGGCCATCTGCAGCACCGCCGCGGGGGCGAGGGCGGGCATCTCGACCGCGCGCATCATCGTGCCGGTCATCAGCCCGGCGCCGGTGAGCACCGCGAGCGCCACCCGCACCGGCGTCAGGAACCGGCGACGCCGCTCCTTGCGCTCGGGGACCAGCTGCACCTCGGGCAGGACGGGCTCCACCGCCTGCACCACCGCGCCCGGCGCAACGAAGACGCCATGGTCGGTGACCGTCACCTCGGCGACGCGCGGCGCGGCGGCAAAGCGCTGGCGCAGCCCGGCCGGGAAACGCTCGGCGGGAATGTCGATGACCAGCGGCGCACCGGGCGCCCAGCCCTGCACCGTCTTGCGCGGCAGCACGAAGCGCGAGAAGTCGTCGCGGAACCCGACCTCCTCGACCGTCACCGCGCGGGTCTGGATGCTGACCAGCTCGGGGCTCAGCGTGACGCGCACGCCGCGGTGGCCGAGGCTGACCTCCGCCATGGCGAACTGGCAGTCACTGTCGGACACCACCTCCGCCGGCACGTAGCCCTCGGGCATTCCGGCGTTCTGCGGCTTGCGGCGCAGCGAGGGGCGCGGCGCGAGCTCGGCCAGGTGCAGCCGCGGACGCCAGCGGAAGGGCTCGGGCGCGCGCAATGCCGCGCTCATCTTCTCGGCCACCGCCTCGACCGAGGGCGCCGGGGCAGGCGCGGGCGCGGGGCGCGACTTGCGCTCCTTCTCGAAGCGGTAGTTGATCAGGTAGTCCTCCGCCATCTCGGCAAGGTCATCCTCGCCCGCCACCAGCTTCAGCAGCTTCTGCTCGTCCGAGAACAGCACCCGGCGCGTCGGGTAGCCCTCGACCGGCGGCACCACGGCAAACTCGCCCGTCTCGCAGTCGAGCAATGCCGCGACCTTGCGCAGCACCGCCCGGCCCTCCTCGACGTGATGCAGCAGCATCTCGCAGGTGCCGGCCTCGTCGAGGCAGAGCGCGAGTCCCACCTCCTGCGGCCACTCGGCGAACACCGTCAGAAGCTCACCGGCCTCGAAGAAATAAGCGAGTTTTTCGGCGTTCATGATCAGCGGCCCCGAACAGTTCTTCGACTTTCCCTATCTATTCTTGTTTATACTTGAACGGAAGTCAAATTTACATATGCTCGTCTTGAACGCCGGCGCATTCCGGTCGCAAGATCCAAGCAGAGATTTCACCCCATGACGCTGATCCTCGGACTCGCCCTCGTCTTCGGCCTCGTCTTCGGTGGCTTCATCCTGTCCGGCGGCAAGATGGACATCGTGCTGCACGCGCTTCCCTTCGAGGGGATGATGATCGGCGGCGCCTCGATCGGCGCCTTCGTCATCGCCAACAGCTTCTCGGTGATCAAGAACTCGGGCAAGGGCGTGATCAAGGTGATGAAGGGGCCGCGCTGGAAGGCCAAGGATTACTCCGACCTGCTCAACCTGATGTTCGAGCTGTCGCGCATCTACAAGGCCAAGGGCATCCTCGCGCTCGACAGCCACATCGAGTCCCCCCAGCAGAGCGACATCTTCGCGCGCTACCCGCGCATCGCGGCGGACCACTTCGCCATCGACCTGATCCGCGACAGCTTCCGCATGCTGTCGATGCAGTTCGACGACAAGTACCAGACCGAGGACGTGATCAACCGCAAGATCAAGAAGCACCACCACGAGTCAATGGCCTCGGCCCACGCCATCCAGCAGATGGCCGACGGCCTGCCTGCGATCGGCATCGTCGCGGCGGTCCTGGGCGTGATCAAGACCATGTCGTCGATCGACCAGCCGCCCGAGATCCTCGGCGGGATGATCGGCGGCGCGCTGGTCGGCACCTTCCTCGGCGTGTTCATCGCCTATTGCATGGTGCAGCCGATCTCCGGCCGCCTGACGCAAATCGAGGACGAGGACGCCGCCTTCTACCACATCATCCGCGACATCTTCGTCGCCATGGTCGCCGACCACCCGCCGAGCATCTGCGTCGAGATCGGCCGCGGCAACATCCCCACGCGCATGCAGCCCGATTTCTACGAGGTCGAGGCCGCGCAGAAGGAACTGCCCGCGGCATGAGGCGGCTCGCGGCGCTATCCCTGCTGCTGCTCGCCGGCATGGCCTCGGCCGAGGGGCCGACGACCGCCGAGGAGGATCTCAAGTCGCTGGGCTACATCTCGGCGGCGAAACCCGGCGCCTTCCCCGCGCTGCCCCCCACCTCGAACGCCTATCCCGAGGACATCCTCGCCAACATGCGCATGAAGCTCGGCGGCGAGCGCCCGCTCCGCCCCGAACCGCAGGCCGGCGCGGCGACCGGGGGCGCCTCCGGTGGCCACTGAGGCGGCGCGTCGGCGCCTGCGCGCGCTGCAGGTCATGGAGCGGCTGAAGTCGCTCGAGACCGAACGGCAGGCGGCAGAGACCGGCGCGCTCCGCGCCCGCATGGACAAGCTCGACGGCGACCGCAAGGCGCTGCTCGACCGGCTCTCGGGCGAGTCGCACATCGACGGGCTCGAGGGCGCACCCTACCTTGGCCGGTTCATCCGCTCGATCCGCGCCGAGGTGGACCGGATCTCGATCGACGCGGCCAAGCTCGCACCCGAGCTCGCCCGCTCCGAGGAAAAGCTCCGCGCCGCGCTGGCCGAACAGAAGACCTACGAGATCCTCCGCCTGAAGCGCCTCGCCGAGGAGCGCGAGGCACAGGCCAAGCGCGAGGCCGATGCGCAGGACGAGCTGTCGCTGCTGCGCTGGAACCGCTGAGGGGCTGGACAAGTCCGGCGCCGGGCGGGCAAATCACGGCACCCCGGACGCCCGCCCGCGCCAGAAGGACAGACCCATGACCCAGCACGACATCACCGTGATCGGCGGCGGCCTGGTCGGCAGCGCGCTGGCGCTGGGTCTGGCGGATGCCGGGCTGCGCGTGCTGGTGCTCGACGGCGAAGACCTGTCACGCCGCGCCTCGCGGGCGAATTTCGGGCTCGTCTGGGTCTCGGGCAAGGGACTCGGCAGCCCCGACTACGCGCGCTGGTCGCTCGAGGCGGCGCGGCTCTGGCCCGAATTTGCCCGTGATCTCGAGGCGCGCTCCGGCCTCTCGCTGTCGCTCGAGCAGCCCGGCGGCTACAGCTTCGCGCTCTCCCCGCGCGAGCTCGACGGGATCGTCGCCGACATGGCCCGCATCACCGAGGAGACCGGCGGCGCGGCCGCGCCCTGGCGCGCCGTCTCCCGCGCCGAGCTCGAGCGCGAGATCCCTGGCATCGGCCCCGACGTGGTGGGCGCGGTCCACGGTGCCGCCGACGGCCATCTCAACGCGCTGCGCCTCTTCCATGCGCTGCACCGCGCCGGCGCGGCGTTGGGCGTCACCTACCGCGCGCACCACGTCGTGAGCCGTATCGAACCGCTTGGCTCCGGCTTCCGCCTGACCGGCGCGTGGGGCGAGATGACAACGCCCCGCCTCGTGCTGGCCGCGGGCACCGCGACCGAGGCGCTGGCCCCGATGGTCGGCCTTGCCACGCCGCTCCGCCACAGCCGCGGCCAGATCCTCGTCACCGAGCGGGTGTCGGGCCGCCTGCCCTTCCTCAGCGCGATCGTCCGCCAGACCGACGAGGGCAGCGTGCTGATCGGCGACAGCGACGAGAATGACACCGATACCATCCCCGGCGATCCCGAGATCGCGGCGCTGCTCGCCGCCCGCGCGATCCGGGTCTACCCGCCCCTCGCCCGGCTCAACGTGGTGCGCAGCTGGACGGGTTTCCGCGTCAAGCCGCTCGACGGCATTCCCATCTATGGCCGGTCCGCCACCCATCCCGGCGCCCACGTCGTGCTCTGCCACAGCGGCGTGACGCTGGCCGCGCTCCACGCGCGGCGCATCGCGCCGCAGATCGCCGAGGGCGCGGCGCAGATCGGCCCGGCGGCCTTTTCCTCCGCGAGGTTCCATGTTCCGGCGTGACCCCATTCCGCCCGCCGAGGCGGTCGAGATCCTGCTCGACGGAGCCCCCCTCACGGCCCGGCGCGGCGACAGCGTCGCCGTCGCGCTGCTTGCCGCCGGGGTCACCCGCTTTCGCGGCAGCGTGGTCAGCGGCGCACCCCGCGCGCCCTATTGCCTGATGGGCAGCTGCTTCGACTGCCTCGTGACCATCGACGGCGCACCCAACCGGCAGGCCTGCCTCGTGACCGTCGCGCCCGGAATGCGGATCGAGCGCCAGTCCGGTGCGCCGCAGCTGCTGCCGGAGGCCGGGGCATGAGCGCACTGCCCGAAACCGCCGATCTGGTGATCATCGGCGCCGGTCCCGCCGGCATGGCCGCCGCCGTCGAGGCGAGGGCGGCGGGCGTCGAAGTGCTGCTCGTCGACGAGACCCCGGCGCCCGGCGGCCAGATCTGGCGCGGCATCGGCACCGCGCCAGAGGCCCGCAAGACGCTGCTCGGCAAGGACTATGCCGCCGGGGCCGCGCACGTGGCCGGCTTTGCCGTCTGCGGCGCGCGACATGTCAGCGGCGCTTCGGTCTGGGGCGTCATGCCCGGGGCCGCGGGGCCGATCCGCATCGGCGTCAGCCACGGCGGCGCCGCGCATCTGGTCGCGGCCCGCGCGGTGATCCTTGCCACCGGCGCTCAGGAGCGCCCGCTGCCCCTGCCCGGCTGGACCCTGCCCGGCGTCATGGGCGCTGGCGCGGCGCAGATCGCGCTGAAGTCCGGCGGGCTGCTGCCCGAGGGGCGCTGCGTGCTCGCCGGGGTCGGGCCGCTGCTCTACCTGCTCGCCGACCAGCTGCTGCGCGCCGGGATCACCCCCGCCGCGCTGGTCGAGACGCCCTCGCCGAACCGCCGCGCCGCCCTTCGCCACCTGCCGGGCTTTCTGCGCTCGCCCGCCTTCCGCAAGGGCGCCGGGCTCATGGCCCGGGTGCGCCGCCACGTGCCGGTGATCCCCGGGGCCGAGGCGCTGGAGATCACCGGAGAGACCCACGCCGAGGCGCTGCGCTACCGCCGCGCCGGGGCGTGGCACGAGATCGCCGCCGACCTCGTGCTGCTGCACGCGGGCGTGGTGCCGTCGCTCCACCTTGCCGTCGCCGCGGGGATCCCGACGCGCTGGAACGAGGCCCTGCGCTGCTTCGAGCCCGACGCGGATGCCATGGGCGCCACGGCCGTCCCCGGCCTCTTCGTCGCCGGGGATGGTGCCGGGATCGGCGGCGCCGACCGCGCCCTGCCCTCGGGCCGCCGCGCGGCGCAGGCGGCGCTCGCGCTTCTCGGGCACGCGCCATCTACCGCGCGCCGGGACGAGGCCCACGCGCAGTGGCGCAAGGCCGACCGCGGCCGCGCCTTCCTCGACCGCTGGTTCGCCCCGCCCCCCGCCCTTCTCGCCCCGCGCGGCGACACGCTCGCCTGCCGCTGCGAGGAGGTCACCGCCGAGGCGATCCGCGCCGCCGCGCGGCTCGGCGCACCCGGGCCGAACCAGCTGAAGACCTACCTGCGCTGCGGCATGGGCCCCTGCCAGGGCCGCATGTGCGCCGCGAGCGTGACCGAGATCATGGCCGACGAGACCGGCCGCGCCCCGGCCGAGCTTGGCCACCTGCGTTTCCGCACACCGGTCCGTCCGCTGCCCCTCGCCGAGCTTGCCCGCCTTCCCGCCGGCGCGGCCGCACAGCGCGCCGCGCTGGGGGAGGCCCCGCTGCCCGACACGCCGCTGCCCCTGCCGCCAAGCGGCGGATAATCAAGGGCTTCGGCCCATGGGCTGGGCAGCACGGCCACAGTCGAGCCCCCGCTTCACGCTGGGGTAGATCAAGAATTGCTTTTGTCGCGCGCCTGTGGAAGGCTTTTTCCCAAGGGTTTCCGGCGCATTTTCTGGCCGTGAAATCAGAGCTTTTTCGAGAATGCGTTTGAGTGTGTGCCGCTTCGGGGCCGCGCGGCTGTTCAGGGCGCGGCATGTGACCGGAGCCATGATTTCCCAAGGAACGTTCACCTCCGATACGAGGATTTCATCCATGCCGGTCCGTCTTTTCACCCGCCCGACCACGATCGCCGTCCTGCTGACCTCTGCCAGCCTGCCGCTTGCCGCCGCGGCGCAGGACAACGGCGCGAAGTTCACCTTCGGCCTCACGACCTTCGCCGACGCGCAGATCTCCGGGGATGCCGACGACGACGCGCTCTACAATTGGCGCGCGGACATGAAGCTGAGCCTGCCCGAGATCTGGTCCGGCGGCTCGATCAGCGGCCATTTCGAGTACAACGACGGTGACGGCTACGTGGGTCTCGGCGAGGGCGGGCTGGTCTGGCCGACCAACACCTTCGCGACGCTGCCCTCGGCCACCTCGGACAACCAGACCACGCTGTCACTGAGCCTCACGCAGCAGTTCAACAACACCACCAGCGTGAGCTTCGGCAAGTTCAACGTGATCGACCTTGCCGAGGCGACGCCGCTGGTCGGCGGCCAGGGTCAGGGCGGGTTCCAGTATCTCGGCATCGGCGCGCCCGGCAACTTCGTGCTGCCGCCCTACATCTTCGGCGGCATGCTGACGGTGAACTACGCGCCGATGATCTACACGCTGATGATCTACGACGCGAACAACGCGCAGGGCGAGGATTTCTGGGACGATCTCTTCGACGAGGGCGTGGTCTACAACGGCACCGCGACCTACACGACCCAGATCAACGGCATGCCGGGCTTCTACAGCCTCAACATCGCCCACTCGACCAAGAAGGGCACGGATTACGAGTCGCTCCTGCTCGACCCGAGCGACGACTCCTTCGCCGGCACCAAGGACGGGGTGAACTGGGCCGGGGTCAGCTTCCAGCAGTACCTCTGGAGCGATCCGCAGAACCCGATGGTCGGCTGGGGCGTCTTCGGCCAGATCGGCTTCGGTGACGGCAATCCCAACCCGCTGGACGAGATGTTCCTGCTTGGTGTCGGGGGCAACTCGCCGCTCTACGGCCGGCAGAGCGACCGCTGGGGCCTTGCCTGGAGCAAGTACAACTGGTCGAACAAGCTCGGCGAGGCGCTCGACGCCTACGGCGTGAAGCTGCGCGACGAGTCGGCGGTCGAGGCCTTCTACGAGGCCGCCCTGACCGAGAACTGGCGGCTCGGCGGCAACCTCATGTGGGTGAAGCCGAGCTTCGAGAACTACGACGACTACACGCAGATCGGCTTCCGCATCCGCGCGACCTTCTGAACCCGAGGGCTGTTGAACGGAAGGGCTGTCCCCGCGGGGACAGCCCTTTTTCCGCGCCTAGACGAAGACGAAGTTGCGCGCGGCGTTCACGTCCGCGATGCGCAGATCGCCCTGCAGAAGCAGGCTGCCCTGCGCGCCGAAGCGGACGGTGATGCCATCCTCGCCGGCGCTGAAGCTGATGTCCGACAGGTCGTCGATGCCCGGCAGGTCCACCTCGATCACGTCCTTGCCGGGGGTGAAGTCGGTGATCACGTCGCCGCCGGTCAGGTCGCCCTCGGCCAGCGCGAAGATGTCGCGCCCGGCCCAGCCGGTCAGCGTGTCGGCCCCCGGCCCGCCCGAGAGGCTGTCGTTGCCGGTCATGCCATTGAGCTCGTCGTCGTCCTCGTTGCCGGTGAGCGTGTCGTCACCTTCGGAGCCGACCAGCGTGTCATTGCCCTGGTTGCCCGAAATGAGGTCGTTGCCCTCGGCGCCCTTGAGGTAATCGTCGCCGCCCCAGCCCATCAGCCGGTCGTCACCCTCGCCGCCGTTGAGATCGTCGTCCCCCTTGCCGCCGGTCAGCCGGTCATCCCCCGCCTGCCCGTCGAGCGTGTCGTCACCGTCGCCGCCCTCGAGCGTGTCCGGTCCGGTGCTTCCGGTGAGGCGGTCGCCGGGCACCCCGCCGGGATCGGGCGTGGTCACGTCGACGCCCGTGGTGTCGAAGGTGATCTCGATGACCTCGAACGGGTCGAGCGTGATCTGAACGGTGGTGCTTCGCACCGCGAGGTCGGTCAGCTCGGCGCGCACGTCGTTCTCGTTGATGTAGTAGCGCTGGCCGTTGATCAGCAGGCTGTCGGCCTCCTCGAAGCCGCTGCCCGGCACGTAATGCACCCCGTCGCTGGAGTTGGCCGAGAAATCGGCGCCGATCTTCGCCGCCGAGGCGGAGGTGTAGCCGGGCACCAGAGTCGAAAGGTCGAGCTCGAGCTCGATCGTATCCGTGGAACGCGAGGCGACGTAGACCACGGTGCTGTCCTCGGATTGCCAGGCGTGGAAGGTGAAGCTGCCGTCCTCGACCGAGAGGTCCGTGTCGAGCAGTTCCAGCCCCGGCAGGCTCGAGCTCATGAGATCGAAGGTCGCGCCGTTGATCGTGTTGAGCACCCGCCCCTCGGCATCGGTGATCACGTCCTCGGTCTGGCGCCCGGCAAGGTCGGTCGGCGTGTTGTGCTGCACCGGCCAGACATGCGCCGCGTCGACGCCGAGCTCGGTCATGTTCGAGGTCATCTCGACCATGACCGAGGCCGAGCGCAGCCCGGTCTCGGTGGTGTCCGAGGTGCGCACGTTCCATTCGGTGATGTAGAGGTCCAGGTCCTTGTCGAACTCTTCCTCCCACACCGCGTAGTCTCGGTTGATGAAGTTCATCTCGCCGCTGCTGCCGTCGAACTCGGTGACCGTCTTGTCGTAGTAGTAATGCTCCACCACCCCGTCGATCGCGTCCCGCGCCCCGGTGCCGAGCTGGTCGATGATCGCGCGGTTGGCGTCCTGCACCCGTTCGAGATAGGGCCGGTCGTCGACCGAGACGTGGTATTCCGACCCGGCGAAGGGAGAGGCCATCTGCACGAGGATCGCCGCCTGGTCGGCCTCGGCGAAACCCGCGTCCTCCATGCCCCGTGCCAGCGCCACAGCGGCGACATCGGCCTTGGCGCCATAGGCGGTCTCGCCCATGCTCCAGTACTCGTTGCCGATCTCGAAGGCCTCGACCACGTCCGAATAGTCGCGCATCACCGTCTCGGCAAAGCGGGCGATGTCCCCGTCCAGCGCCTCGTACTCGGCGACGGTGTAGTTCTTCGTCGGCAGCACCAGCGTGACCTGCGCGCCGTTCTCGCGCGCCCAGTCGAGCATGTCGGTGACCTCCTGCCGCAGCTCCCATTCGCCGTCCACGCGCTCCATCTGCAGCACGTTGAGGAAGCCGTCGCCGTCCACCTCGAGATCGCCGCTGTCGCCCTGCCCGGCCGGGAAGCGCAGGTGGGTGATGTCGAGCGCATCCGCCGCCGCACCGAAGTTGTCCAGCGGCAGGCCGTTGTCGGTGTTGACGCTGAAGACGAGGTTGCCGCCGAAGAACGCGCCCTCGAGCGTCGCGCCGGTGCCGGTGGCCGCGGTGACCGAGACATGGGTGCCTTCGAAGGGGGGCGGCGCGGCCCCGAGCGGGGTCAGCTGCGTGAGGTTGCCGAGCCAGCCCGAGGGATCGCCAAGCTCCGCCGCGTCCACCCCGTCGACCACCGCCAGCACGATGCCGTCGTAGACCAGCGCCGCGCCGCTGCCATCCGCCGCCTCGACCACCGAGAGGTGGTCGTATGCCTCGGCCGCCGAGAGCAGCGTGCCGTCCGGCTGCACCAGCGTGATGAGTTCCGGCCCGCCCTCGTAGCCGGTCAGCTCGTAGGTGTGCAGCGTCAGCGGGGCGAAGGGCCCGTCTCCCTGCGGCACCACGATCTCGTAGACGTCGGTGCCCGCGCCGCCCGCGAGATGGTCGCCCTCGTCCCCGCGCAGCACGTCGTCGCCCTCGTTGCCGACCAGCGTGTCGCCGATCATCCCGGCCCCCGGCGCGTCGACGCCGCTGAGGTAGTCGTCGCCGGTCTGGCCGTCGAGGTAGTCGCCGCCGCCCCGGCCGATCAGCACGTCCGACCCGGGACCGCCGAAGAAGTCGTCGCGCGCCTCGGTGCCAACAAGCACGTCGTCGCCGTCGAAGGTGGCGTTGAGCGCCGAGGAGAAGTTGCCGATCCAGATCGTCTCGTAGAACAGCTCCTCGGCGGTATAGCCCTCGATGATCGCGACCACCTCGCCGTTCATGTAGACCTGCGCGCCGCTGCCGTCGGGCAGATCGCCGATCCCCGCCGCGAGCGATCCGTCGAAGAAGGCGGCGCGGGGGATGATCTCGCCCTCGGGGGTGACGAAGACCACGCGGTCGGGCACGTCCTGCTCGGTGAGGCGGGTGAAGTCGAGATCGGTGATGGTGACCGGCTCGGCCCCCGCCTGCCCCACCGGCACGATGAAGAGATCGGCCCCGGCGCCGCCGGTGACCGTATCGCCGTCGTCGCCCCAGAGCAGGTCCACCCCCGCCCCGCCGTCGATCACGTCGGGCGCGCCGGGCAGGTCGTCGACCAGCGCGATGAAGTCGGTGCCCGCACCGCCCTCCGCCGTGTCCGAGCCGAGCGTGTCGACGATGAGGTCATTCCCGCCCTTGCCGAGCAGCCGGTCGTTGCCCGGGCCGCCGTCCAGCGTGTCGTTCCCCGAACTGCCGCGCAGCAGGTCATTGCCCTCGGTCCCGAGGTAGAGGCTGCCGCCCGAGGGATTTTCCGGGATCACCACATCCTCGCCGCCATCGTCCTCCTTGGGGTCGTCGTCGTCCGAGGTGGACGAGGTCGTCGCAAGGCCGATCATGAGCCCGCCGAGAAGAAGCGAAAGGAGATAAAGCGTGGGCATCGGAAACACCGCTTGAAAAAATACTCTTGGAAAGCGGCCCCGAAGCGGAAACGCCCGGACAGTCTATGCCGGAATTTCGCCACATTTCCATTTACTTCGGAAACATGCCGTTTCGCATGCAGGAATAATTTCCGCCCTGTGTTTCCTGCGCCGCGCCTCAAGCCGCGCACAGAAAGACGGGCGCGCCGATGGCACGCCCGTCTTCCTCAGCCTCGCCCCGATCTCAGACGAGGTCGCGCGGGATGGTCCGCGACCAGTCCTTGGCGAAGACCTGGTCGCCGTTCAGCGTGACCGTCATGCGCGCCGAGAGGTGGAAGTTCCCGGCGTCGCAGGTCATTTCGCTGTCCAGCACCGACACCGTCTGCCAGCCCTCGCGGCCCATCTCGTAGACCTGGTTGAGCCGGTAGCGCGCGGTCGCGGGATCGTCCGGGTGGATGGTCAGCTCGCGCCGCAGGCTGTGCGAGAGCACCGTGCCGATCTCGTCGAAGCGCAGCACGCCCTCGCCGAAGAGCCCGCCCTCGCCATTGGTCACGTAGGTGACCTCGCCGGTGAGGAAGTCGGTGGTGACGTGCCGCTCGAGCTTGGCGGGCCGGACCATGGTGATCGGGCAGGCCGGGCCATGCGCCGGCGGCTCGAAGCCCGGATGCGCATCGCCGCCCGCGCGCTGCGGCAAGTGCAGGACGCTGCGCGCCGTGTCGATGGTCAGCGTCGCCGCCTCGGGCGAAGGCCAGATGATCGGCCAGTAGGCGGTGCCGACGGAGACCCGCAGCCGGTGACCCGCGGCGAAGCGGTGACCGCAGGCCGAGAACTTGATCTTCACGGTCTCGAACCGGCCGGGCACCAGCGCCTCGGGGGTCTCGTGGCCATTGCGATGCGTGAGGTTCAGCACCTGGTAGCTGACGCGCGTGACGCGGCCATCGGGCGCGACGTCGCCGAGGCGGACCACCACCTGCGCCACCGGCTTGTCCGAGGCGAGGTGCAGGTCGATCTCGGGCACGCCGAGGATCTCGAGGTCCTGCTCCAGAACGCCGGTCTCGAAGACCAGCGCGCCGCCGTCCTCGAGGCGCTGGTCGGCGGGCATCTCGCCCGGGCAGCCGACGCCCATCCATTCCCCGGCAGCAATACCATGGCTCTGCGGCGAGCGGATCGGCAGCAGCCCGCCCTCCCCCACGGTGTCGGCGAGCGCGCCGGGCGACAGGTGCATCCGACGCATGGGCTGGGCCAGCGGCCAGTCCGAGCCGACCCAGCGGCCCGGCTGGTCGGGGCGCGAGGTCTCGGGCGCGACCGGATCGTTGATGTAGGCGCGCAGCTTCGGCTCGTCCATCACGCCGGTGTCACGACCCTTCAGCCACTGGTCCCACCAGCGCACCGCCTCCTGCAGGAAACCGATCGCCGGGCCGGGCACACCGTCCTGCGGGTAGACGTGGCCCCAGGGCCCGATGATCCCGCGCGCCGGCACCGTCAGGTGTTCGAGCAGGCGCGGCACCGAGTTGGTGTAGCTGTCGGCCCAGGCCCCGACGACCAGCACCGGGCAGTCGATGGCGGCATAGTCCTCCTGCACCGAGCCGTGTTTCCAGTAGTCGTCGTAGCGCTGGTGCTCGGCCCACATTGCCGGGAAGAAGGGCAGCGTTTCCAGCCGTTCCTGCCAGTCCTCGCGCCAACTCTCGCCGACGATTTCGGGATCGAGCGGGCGGGCCTGGTAGCCCATCATGATCGAGCCCCACCAGAGATTGTCGTTCAAGAGGCAGCCATTCATGAAGTGAATGTCGTCCTTGAACCGGTCGTCGGTGGAATAGCAGGTGATAATCGCCTTGAGCGCCGGGGGGCGCCGCGCCGCGACCTGCAGCGCGTTGAAGCCGGACCAGCTCTTGCCCATCATCCCGACGTTGCCGTCGCACCAGTCCTGCGCGGCGATCCAGGCGATGACCTCGCAGGCGTCGTCCTGCTCGAGCTTCAGGTACTCGTCGGCGAGGTGCCCTTCGGATTCGCCGGTGCCGCGGATGTCGACGCGCACGGCGGCATAGCCTTGTTCGGCGAAATAGCCATGCATCGGCTCGTCGCGGCCGCGGGTGCCGTCGCGCTTGCGGTAGGGGATGTATTCCAGGACCGCCGGGACTGCATGGCTGCGCGCGCCCTCGGGCAGGAACAGCCGGGCGCTGAGCCGCGTGCCGTCGGACATGGGGATCCAGACGTGTTCGATGAATTCGGTGGCCATGATGACGTCCGTTTATCGTGTTTATTCAGGTGTTTGTTCTGGTCAGGAGGCGCGGGCTTCCAGCACCTTGTCGAGCCAGCCGGGGTCGAGCTGCGGCACCGAGTCCAGCAGCTTGCGGGTGTAGGGATCGCGCGGCGCGGCAAAGAGGTCGGCGGTGTCCGCCTCCTCGACGATCCGGCCCTTCTGCATCACCACGGTGCGGTCGGCGAGCCGGCGCACCACGGAAAGGTCGTGGGTGATGAAGAGATAGGTCATCCCGAGCTCGTCCTGCAGCTTGCGCAGAAGGCGCAGGATGTCCTCGGCGACCAGCGGATCGAGCGCCGAGGTGACCTCGTCGCAGATCATCAGGTCGGGCTCGGCGGCGAGGGCCCGGGCGATGCAGACGCGCTGCTTCTGCCCGCCCGAGAGCGCCCCCGGCAGGCGCCCGGCCATCTCGGCGGGCAGGCCGATCATGTCCAGCAGACGCGCCACCTCTTCCCGTTGCGCCCTGCCCCCGAGGCCGCGGAAGGTCTGCAGCGGGCGGCCGATCGCCTCGGCCACGGTCTGGCGCGGGTTCAGCGCCACGTCGGGCAACTGGTAGATCAGCTGGATGCGGCGCAGCAGCCCCGGCGCGCGCTTGCGGTAGCTCTCGGGCAAGGGCTCGCCGTCGAACTCGACCTGCCCCGAGGAGGGCGGCAGCAGGCCCGCGACCAGCCGCGCCAGCGTGGACTTGCCGGAGCCGGACTCGCCGACGATGGCGACGGTCTCGCCGCGTCGCACGTTCAACGTCACGTCGTGCAGCACCGGCGCCTTGCCATAGGCGGCGCAGACCGACTTCACCCGCAGCACGTCCTCGCCGGTGCGGTGATGCGCCCCGGCCTCGGCGTTGAGGCTCGCCTGCCGCTCGGAGACCAGCCGTTGCGTGTACGGCTCGCGCGGGGCGCTCAGGATTTGCCGGGTGGTGCCGGTCTCGACCTCGGCGCCGTTCTTCAGGACCATCAGCCGGTCGGCCACCTGCGCGATGACCGCGAGGTCGTGGGTGATGTAGAGCGCCGAGGTGCCGTAGGTGCGGATCGTCTCGCGCAGGAGCAGCAGCACCTCGATCTGCGTGGTCACGTCGAGCGCCGTGGTGGGCTCGTCGAGCACGAGGATGTCGGGCTTGCAGGACATGGCCATGGCGACCATCGCCCGCTGCAGCTGCCCGCCCGACACCTGGTGCGGGAAGCGGCGGCCGAAGGTTTCGGGCTCCGGCAGGCCGAGCGCGGTGAAGAGCTCGATCATCCAGGCGCGGGCCTCGGGCGCGGTCATGAGGCCATGCCGCAGCGGTCCTTCCATGATCTGCCGCTCGAGCCGGTGCGCCGGGTTGAAGGCCGCCGCCGCGCTCTGCGCCACGTAGGCGATGCGCGCGCCGCGCACGGCTTCGCGCTCGGGGCGGGTGGCGGAGGCAAGGTCCCTGCCGGCCAGCTCGATTGTGCCGCCGGTGATCCGGCAGCCGCCACGGCCGTAGCCCATGGCGGCAAGGCCGATGGTCGACTTGCCCGCGCCGCTCTCGCCGATCAGGCCGAGGATCTCGCCCTTTTCGAGGTCGAGCGAGACGCCGTGCAGAAGTTCGACCCCCTCGGCGGTGGCGACGCGCAGGTCGCGGATGCGAAGGATGTCGCTCATCGGTTGTCTCCCTGCACGGTGGTGCGCCCGGCCAGCAGCCAGTCGACGGTGAGGTTCACCCCGATGGTCACCAGCGCGATGGCGGCGGCGGGGAAGAGCGGCGCGTAAAGCCCGTAGAGGATGCCCTGCTGGTTGTCGCGCACCATCCCGCCCCAGTCGGCGAAGGGCGGCTGCACGCCGAGCCCGAGGTACGACAGCCCCGCGACGAAGAGGAAGGTGAAGCAGAAGCGCATGCCGAACTCGGCCACCAGCGGCGGCAGGGCGTTGGGCAGGATCTCGCGGCGGATCATCCAGCCGAGCCCCTCGCCGCGCAGCCGGGCGACTTCGGCGTATTCCATCACGTTGATCCCCTGCGCCACCAGCCGGGCAAGGCGGAAGACGCGGGTGCTGTCGAGCAGCGCGATGGTGACGATGAGCACTGGCAGCGACGCGCCGAGCGCCTGCAGCACCACCAGCGCCGAGATCAGCACCGGGATCGACATGACCGTATCAACGACGCGCGACAGCACCAGATCCAGCCAGCCGCCGCGGATCGCGGCAAGAATGCCGAGCGGCACGCCGACGGCGAACGAGAGGCACACGGCGGCGAGCGAGATGCCGATCGACATCTGCGCGCCGTAGAGCAGGCGCGAGAGCATGTCGCGCCCGTTCTGGTCGAAGCCGAGCGGGTGGCCCGGCTGGGGCATGTCGAAGGGCATGCCGACGATCTCTTCCTGCCCGAAGGGCGCGAGCATCGGGCCAAAGAGGAACAGGATCACATTTGCGGCGATCAGCGCCATGCCGATCCAGCCGGTCAGCGGGATGTTGGAGAGGCGGGACATCCTACGCCTCCTTTCCGCGCGGGTGGCGCAGGCGGGGGTTGAGCGCGATGGCGGCGATGTCGGCGATCATGTTGAGGATCACGTAGGCGGCGCCGAAGATCATCGCGGCGGCCTGCACCATCGGCAGATCCCGCTTCGAGACGGCATCGACCATGAAGCGGCCCAGCCCGTTGTAGTTGAACACCGCCTCGACCAGCACCACGCCGGTGATGAGATAGGCGATATTGAACGACAAGACGTTGACGATCGGCGCGGCGGCATTGGGCGCGGCGTGGCGCATCACCACCCGGCCGTTCTTCAGCCCCTTGAGAAAGGCAGTCTCGATATAGGGCTGGTCCATGACGCCCAGCACCGTCGTCCGGGTCATGCGCAGGATCTGCGCCATGGTGACCATGACCAGCACCAGCATCGGCAGGGTGGTGGCGGTGAACCATGCACCGATGCCCATGCCCTCGTAGGTGTCGGCAAGGCTCGGCAGCCAGCCTGTCCGCACCGAGAGCCAGAGCACCAGCAGCAGGCCGAGGAAGTATTCGGGCAGCGACACGAAGGCGAGCGCGGCGATGTTGGCGGCCCGGTCGAACACCGTGCCGCGCTTGGCGGCGGCGAGGATGCCGAGCCCCACGGCCAGCGGCACGGCGATGACCCCGGCGTAGGCCGCCAGCGCCATGGTGTTCCAGAAACGCGGCCAGAGCAGCTCCGCGACCGGTTGACCCGAGGCCATCGAGCGGCCCATGTCGCCGGTGAGGATGCCGCCCAGCCAGTCGAGGTAGCGCTGCAGCGCGGGCGCATCGAGGCCCAGTTCGCTGCGCAGCGCGGCGAGGGACTCGGGCGTGGCATTTTGCCCGAGGATGGCGCCGGCCACATCGCCCGGCAGGATCTCGGTCCCGGCAAACACCAGAACCGAGACCAGCCAGAGCGTCAGCAGCCCGAGGCCGGCACGTTTTGCGATCAGCGACCCCATCAGGCGTCCAGCCAGACCTTCTCGGCCATGCGCGCGCCCATCAGGTTGAACATCGCATGGGGTTTCACGCCCTTCACGTCTTTCGACACCGCGTCGAGGTAGTCGCCGAACATCGGGATCATCGCGCCGCCGTCCTCGTGGATCAGCGCCTGGCACTCCCAGTAGATCTCGCGGCGCTTCTCCTCGTCGAGCAGCGCGCGGGCTTCCTTGAGCAGCGCGTCGAAGCGCTCGTTGCTCCAGCGCGTGTCGTTGTAGGACGAGGTGGACTCGTAGGCGATCGACAGCATCTGGTCGGCGGTCGGACGGCCGCCCCAGTAGGACATGCAGAACGGCACCTGCATCCAGACGTCGCTCCAGTAGCCATCCGCCGGTTCGCGCTTGATGGTCACGTCGACGCCCGCGCCGCTGGCCGCGGTGCGGAACACCGCCGCCGCGTCGACCGCGCCGGCAAAGGCCGCGTCCGAGGCCGAGAGCGTGACGGCGAGCGGGTCGAACCCGGCCTTCTTGGCGTGGAACTGCGCCTTCTCGGGATCGTAGGCGCGCTGCGCGAGCTCGGAGTTGTAGAAGCGGTCGGTCTGCGGGATCGGGTGGTCGTTGCCGAGCTGGCCGAAGCCGGCGAGCGCGGTCTTCAGGAGCTGCTCGCGGTCCACGGCGTACTTGATGGCGAGGCGCGCGTTCACGTCGGTGAAGGGCGCCTTGGTGCAATCCATCAGGAAGGTGAAGTGCTGGCCACCGGCCGAGCGCACGATTTCCAGCTTCGGGTTGCGGCCGAGCAGGTTCACGGTCTTGAAGTCCACGGCGTTGATCGCGTGCACCTGCCCCGACATCAGCGCGTTGGTGCGGGCGGTCACGTCGTTGATCACCACCACCTCGACGGCGTCCACGTTGGCGCAGCCGGGCTTCCAGTAGCTCTCGTTGCGCACGAAGCGGCCGCGCACGCCGGGCTCGACGCGCTCGGGAACGAACGGACCGGTGCCGACGGGGTTGGACCAGTCGTCGAAGCCGTCGGGCACGACCAGCAGGTGGTAGTCCGACAGCAGGTAGGGCAGGTCGGCGTTGCCGCTCTCGAGCGTGATGCGGATCTGCAGGTCCGAGAGCTTCTCGATCCCGGTGATCGGCGCAAGGATCGAGCGCGCCGCCGAGGAGCTTTCGCCGCGGTGCAGGTTCAGCGAGTAGATCACGTCATCGGCGGTGAGGCTCTTGCCGTTGTGGAAGGTTACGCCCTCGCGGATGTCGAAGACCCAGGAGGCGGCGCCCTCTTCTGCCTCCCAGGCCGAGAAGAGCTCGGGCTGGGCGATGTTGTCGGAGTCGATCTCGACGAGGCCATTCATGACCATGTAGGCTTGGTTCACCGGCACCCAGTCGGCGAGCTTGCGGATGTCGAAATCGTCGGTGGTCGAGCCGCCGCTGATCCCGAGCTTCAGCGTGCCGCCCCGGCGCGGCGTTTCCTGCGCGCGCAGCGGCAGGCCGCTGAGGCCGACGAGGCCCATGCCCGCCGCGCCCGCGAGAAGCCCGCGGCGGCTGATGCCGGACATGTCATGAAGTTTCGTCATGTCGTCTCTCCTGTGGATTTTTCTTTGTACGCGGCTCATGGCCAGCTTGCCGCAGAACATTCCGGGGAATGTTTCGAGGTACAAATGATTTTTCGTCATACCCCTCTGAGAGCCTCGCAAGCGGAAAACTTCCCTAACGGAATCAGACCCTTGGCCCCGGGGTGTCAGCCTGCCCGCCAGCGGCGGTTGCTCTCGGCCAGCCAATCGCCCACCTGCCGGGCGATCTGGCGCTGGTGCCGGGTGGTCGGGCGCATGAGGTAATACTCGCCATGGCCTCGGAAGGGGCGCACGTCGGCCGGGACCAGCACGCCGCCTTCGAGGTAGTCGGCGATGAACCAGGTCCAGCCCATGGCGTAGCCGACGCCCCGCCGCGCCGCCTCGACCGAGAGGTGGTAGTCGCCGAGCTTCCAGCGGGTCGTGGCCCCGGGCAGCTTGAGATCCATGGCGGCGAGCCAGTTGCCCCAGTCGGTCCATTCCTTGTGGGTCTCTTCCACCGTCAGCAGCATCGGCGCGGCGGCCTCGGCCAGCGGCGTGCCGCCCGGCGCCATCACCGGCAGCATCTCCTCGGGCCCCAGCGCATCGACCACGTGATCGGCGGGGCGGTTGGGGCGGTAGTAGATGGCCAGGTCGTATTCGTCGTGGCGCAGCTGCTGGAAGAAGTCGTTGACGATGAGCTTCAGCTCGAGCCCCGGGAAAGCGTCGCGCAGCCGGGCGAGGCGCGGCAGCATCCAGAGGTCGGCCACGGCGCGCGAGCAGGCTATGGTCACCTGATCCTGCCCGCGGCGGGTGATCTGCCCGGCCTCGAGCGACTGCAGCGCGTCGAGCGCGCGGCCGACCTCCTTGGCGTATTCCTCGCCGATGCGGGTCAGCACGACCCCCGCGGGCTGGCGCTCGAAGAGGGCCGCGCCGACGTGGTCCTCGAGCTGCGCGATCTGCCGGCTGATGCCGCTTTGGGTCAGCGCCAGAAGCTCGGCGGCGCGGGTGAAGCTGCCGCAGCGCGCGACGGTCTGGAAGGCGATGAGGCTGCGCAGGGGCGGAAGGCGACCGATGTCCATGCCGCGCTTATAGGCGAGCGGCGGCACGGCGCGAAGGGCTCAAAACGCCCCCGCACGGAAATGCCGCGCCCGGGATCAGGCGCGGCATGGGAGGAAGAACCGTGGAAGCGAGCGGCCTTATTCGGCCACTTGCGCAGGCGCCATGGTACCGGCGTATTCCTGGTGGAAATAGGTCATCGTATCGAGCAGCACGTCTGCAAGATCGATCTTCGGCTCCCAGCCAAGAAGCTCCTTGGCCTTGGAGATGTCGGGCATCCGGCGGTCGCAATCCTCGTAGCCCTCGCCGTAGAATTCCTGCGCCGAGACCTCGATGATCGGATAATTCTCGTAGGAGGGATCGCCGGTGATCTTGGCGTAGGTCTTGCGCATCATGTCCGCCAACTCGGCCATGGTGACCTCGTTGTTGCGGTTGCCGATGTTGAAGGCGTGACCATTCGCCTTCTCGGGATTGTCGAGCATCCGGCAGATGGCATCGACGGCTTCGTAGATCGACACGATGGTACGGCGCGCCTTGCCGCCATCGACCAGTTTCATCGGCTCGCCGTTGAGCAGCGCGCCCATGAAGCAGGCGAGGACCCGCGGAACGCCGTCGCCGTCGCGCTGGGGAATGTAGTCCATGCGCGGGCCGAAGAAGTTCAGCGGACGCACCACGGTGAACGGCAGGCCGTCTTCCTTGTGATGCGCGTAGACGAGCCGCTCGACCATCTGCTTGGCGCAGGCGTAGGTCCAGCGCTGGTTGACGATCGGCCCCATGATCAGCGGCGTCTCGTCTTCCTTGAGTTCGTAGAGGGCGGGGTCTTCGTAATTCGTGTCGCCCACGTAGCTCGACAGCGTGCGGCCGTAGCATTCGCTGGTCGAGAAGCTTATGAGCCAGCGCTTGTATTCCACGCAGAGCTCGACGATCGGGTAGACGTCGAACAGGTTCGACTTGATCACGCTGATCGGATTGGTGTTGTACTCGGACGGGTTGCAGATCGCGGCGAGGTTGATCACCACGTCTCCGTTTGCCACGGCGTCCCGAAGATCCTGCTGTGTGTCAGGATCGTCGACGTAACGCTGGTGAAGAGTGAAATTCGGATGATCCAGGTGCTTCCGAATTTTCGAGCTCTCCGGGTCCCATCCGATGATCTTGTGATCGGTCGTGGTGAGAAGGCGATCGAGCAGATGGCTGCCGATAAAGCCCCCGCATCCTAGGATAACAATATTCATCGGATTCTCCGTTCCAATTCGCATATGAAAAGCACCTCCGGTCAGGACCCTCGAAAATCCGGGGCCCCCAGAAAATAGTCGCGTAAAATCGGTGACTTGTGGGTGAGACACAACAAAACCACCCGAATCCTATTACACGATATTTCCCAGCCTGACCACGCTTTGAAGACCTCCACTCTCCTCATGGTTGCACCAACTCCCCTGAAATGGGGCATTTCTTGGCAGCAAACCGCCACCTCTGCCCCGATCCGCGCCACTTCCTGCACCGGCGCCGGTCGTATTCAAAAAAGTGAAGTCGAGAAGCGGGACGGGTTCGACGCTTTCGCGAACTCGCCGGGGCGATGATTCGCCGGCGCGTCTGCAATCGCGGATTGCGGCAAAAGGCAAAGGGCCCCGCCGATCTCCCGGCGGGCCCCTTCCCCGGCACGTCCCTCGTGCCCCGCCGGTGATCCGGCTCTTGTTTTCCTAGCCGAACATCGTGTTCGGAATGATCGTGGCGATCGACGGGAAGAGGATGATCAGGATCAGCCCGACCACCATCGCCAGCAGGAAGGGAGCGACCCCGCTGAAGACCGTGGTCAGCGGCACGTCCGGCCCCGCCACGCCGCGCACCACGAAGACGTTCATGCCGACCGGGGGCGTGATCATGCCCATCTCGATGACGATGACCGCCACAACCCCGAACCAGATCGGATCGAAGCCGAAGCCGGTGATGACCGGGAAGACGATGGGGATGGTGATCACCAGCATCGACAGCCCGTCCATGAACATGCCGAGCACCACGTAGGCCAGCAGGATGACAATCAGCGTGCCATAGGCGCCAAGCCCCAGCGTCTCGAGCTGCGCGCCGAGCGTCGCCGGAATGTGGGTGATGGCAAGGAAGGGATTCAGCACGTTCGCGCCGATCACCACCATGTAGAGCATGGCGCTGGTCTTCAGCGTGTCGAGCACCGCGTCCTTGAACCCGGCCCAGTCGATGCGGCGCTGCACCAGCGCCAGCAGGATCACCAGCCCCGCCCCGATGCCCGAGGCCTCGACCGGGGTGAAGACGCCGAGGTAGATGCCGCCGATCGACACGAGGATCACCCCGAAGAGCGGCCAGGCCTCCGCCGAGATGCGGAACTTCTCCGCCCAGCCGATCTTCTCGCCCTGCGGGCCGTCCTGCGGGCGCAGCGTCGCCTGCAGCCAGATCACCCCGATGAAGAGCGCGCAGAGCAGGATGCCCGGCAGGATCCCCGCCATGAAGAGCCGACCGATCGATTCCTCGGTGAGGATCGCGTAGAGCACGAAGCCGGTGGAGGGCGGGATCAGGAAGCCGAGCGTGCCGCCCGCGGCCACCGCGCCGGTGGCAAGGCTGTCGGCATAGCCGAGGCGCTTCATCTGCGGCAGCGCGACCTTGCCCAGCGTTACCGCGGTCGCGACCGACGAACCCGAGACCGCCGAGAAGGCGGCGCAGCCGATCACCGAGGCCGAGGCCAGCCCGCCCTTGAAGCGCCCGACCCAGGCGTAGGCGGCATCATAGAGCCCGCGCGAGTAGCCCGCGGCAGAGGCGATGTTGCCCAGCAGCACGAACATCGGCACGACGATCAGCGAATAGGAGGCCACCGCCGAGTAGCTCTCGGTCAGCAGCATCGCCCCGGCGCTGCGAAAGCCCGAAAGGCCCCAGTAGCCGAAGAAGCCCACCAGCAGCATGGCAAAGGCCACCGGCGTGCGCAGGATCATCAGCACGAAAAGCGCGGCAATGCCGAGCAGGCCCGCGGAGACGTCGGTCATTGTTCTTCTCCAAGCACGAGCACCTTCAGGATCTGCAGGGCGAAGACCAGCACGCAGAAGCCGCAGCCGAGGGCAAGAATTCCGTAGAAGGGCCAGAGCGGCAGGCCCAGCATGTTGGTGGTGTCGCCGAACTCGGCCGCGTCAAGCGCCTTGTAGAAGGCACGCTGGCAAAGCACCCCGAGCGCGAAGCCCGACAGCAGCCGCGCCAGCACGTCTCCGGCACACCGGCCGAAGCGCCCGAGCATGCGGTCGAAGACGTCGACGCTCACGTGGCCGTTGAGATGCGTGCAATAGGGCAGCGCCGACATCACCAGCGCCACGGCGGTCAGCTGGATGATCTCGTTCGAGCCGAGGATCGGCTGGCCGAAGGCGTAGCGCAGCACCACCCCGACGAAGATCAGCGCCACGAGCGCCAGCAGCGCCACCCCGCCCATCAGGGCAAGCACGGCGGTGGCGCGGTCGGTGACGCGCGACAGGGCATTGGTCAGCTGGCGCATCACGCGCCCCCCCGCAGGGGCGCGCCGGTGCATTCCAGGTCTCCAGCGGTGGCAGCGGTCCGGCCCGTGCCGGGATCCGTCGCAAGACTGACTGAGCGCATGCTAATCCTCCCGAGATCTCGCCCGCCCGCACGGCGGGCCATGTGCCCCCCTGCTCTGCCGCCATCGCGCCGAAGCTTCCAATACATTCGGCGTGGAATCCCATAATTTCTAGCTATAGCCGGGGCAATATTGGCGCTGCGGTCCCGCCGGCCTCCGCAGCACGCGCCGGGCGCGGATTTCCCGTCAGAGCGCCGGACGCAGCGTCCGTCGCCGGGTGCCGCACGGCCCTCGGGCGCTCATGGGCGCAGAGTCAGGCTCCGCGCGCAGCACATAAGAAGAGGGAAAGCTTTCGGGATCCCTGTCGGCATAAGCCAGCGAAAGTCGTGGCCCTGCCGAGGCTTGCCACGGGATAGACCGGGGGCGCTGCCCCCGGATCCCGGGACGTCTTCGCGCGGAAGACTGGTGAAGGGGCGCGCCCCGCGGGGCGCGCCGCCTCAGGATCTGACGTGATGGTCGAGCGGCGAGCGCGGGATGCGGAACATTGCCCCCGGGGTCAGCTCGTGGTGCTGGAATCCGTGGCGACTGTAGAAGGCCTCGAGCGCCGGCTTGTCGAGCCCCTCCTCACCGAAGGGCTCGTGGTGCAGCTCGATGCCGAGTTCCGCCTCGTCCGCCGCCTCGACCAGCTGGCGCAAGATGCGGTGGGCGAACCCCTGCCCGCGATAGGCCGGGGCCACCCAGATGCCGCTGAGGATGAAGCGCTTGTTCCACAGCGAATGCTCGATGTAGGCGACGTTCTCGTCGGCATTGCGGTAATAGGTCCGCTCGCCGGTCTCGCCGGTCGAGGCCATGAGCCCCGGAACCCGCGAGAGCCGCTCCATCACGTAGGTGTATTTCACCTCGGCGCGGTGGCGCGCCCGTTCGAGCCCCTCCTCGAGCTCGCGCGTCAGCTCGGGGTGGCGAATCTCGCAATAGTCGCGCAGCCCGTGCTGCAGGGCGATCGCCACGAAGGCGCGCAACTCGTTCTCGAGACGGGTGATTTCGGCCTGTTCCTCGGTTCGGCGGCGGGGGCCGGTCGGCGGCCGGGGCCCGCGTGCAAGATCGGTGTATGGCATGGCATCCTCCCAGCGCGAGTGTACATCGACATTCGTTCCGAGACAGCAATTCCCGACATCGTGTTGGCGCAAACACGTGGCTGCGCGACTGTCTGCCTGCCCGGCGGGCGTCAGTCCTCGACCATGCCCGCCGTTCCGAGGATCGCCGCGAGCCCGGCACAGAGCCCGCGCAGCGACAGCTCGGGCGCGACGTCGATCCATTCCTCGAGCGTGTGCGCCCGCCCGCCGGTGCCGCCCGAGCCGAGGCAGATCGCCGGCACGCCAAGGCTCATCGGGATGTTGGCATCGGTCGAGCTGTCGCCCGTCGTCGGGGTGAAGCCGAAGGCCGGAAGCGCGGCGAAGGCAGCCCGCACGATGGCGCTGTCCTGCGCGGTCTGCCCGGCCGGGCGGTTGCCGATGCGGGTGATCTCTGCGCGGATCGCGCCATGGCTGGTGTCGCCGCGCGCGTTCTCTGCCGTGACCGCCTCGTCCACCAGCGCCAGCAGCGTGGCGTCGAGCTTCGCCAGTTCGCCCGCGTCGACCGAGCGCAGGTCGATCTCGAGCCAGACCTCCTCGGGGATGGCGTTGATCGAGCTGCCGCCGCCCATGACCGAGGCGCAGAAGGTGGTGCGCGGCGCCTTCGGCACCTCGATCCGCGCCATGCCCGCCATCAGCGATCCCAGCGCATAGGCCGGGTTCACCGTGCCGAAGGCGTTGAGCGAATGCCCGCCCGGTCCGCGGAACGTCACGCGGTAGCGCAGCGAGCCGACCGCGCCGGTGGTGATCTCGCCCAGTTCAAGCCCGTCGATGGTGAAGAAGCCGGCGATCTTCTCGCGGTAACGCCCTTCCTCGAAAAGGTGGCGGATGCCGCGCAGGTCGCCCTTGCCCTCCTCCCCGACGTCGCCGACGAAGAGGAGATCCTGCTCGGTCTCGATCCCCGCCGCACCCAGCGCGCGAATGAAGGCCAGGAGCGCCGCAAGCCCGCGGGTGTCGTCGCCGACGCCGGGCGCGAAGAGCTTGGTGCCCTCGCGCCGCACGGTGACGTCGGTGCCCTCGGGGAAGACCGTGTCGAGGTGCGCCGCGACGACGACCACCTGCCCGTTGCCGCGCCCGCGGCGCAGGCCGAGCACGTTGCCGATGCCGTCGAGCTCGACCTCCTGCAGCCCCAGCGCGCGGAACTTCGCCTCGTAGGCGGCGGCGCGCACCTCTTCCTTGAAGGGCGGCGCGGGGATCTCGGTCAGCTCGATGATCTCGTCGACGAAGCGCTCGTGCCCCTGCGCAAGGTCCTCCTGCGCGCGCTTGAAACGGTCCGAGGCGATGATCCGGGCAACGTCTTGGGTCATGGAAGGGTCCTGCAACTGGGTCGGGGAGGGAAACTGCTCCCGACCCAGTTACAGGAGGACGGGCGGACCCGCCACTCAGTCGGTGCGCCGCTCCGGCGTGCCGATCCGGTCGATGCCCGCGACGAGGCCCTGCGCCGTGGCGAGCGCCCGCGCCGTCGCCTGCGCCATCTGCGGCAGGATCATCCATTCCAGCGCCCAGGCCGCGCCCGAGCGTTCCTGTTCGTGAACCAGCGCAAGGTGCATGGCCGAAAGCTGCACCGCGTTGAACCGCGCCAGCGTCACCAAGAGCTCGGCCCCGACCGGGTTCTGCTTGTGCGGCATGGCCGAGGAGCCGCCGCCGCCCGAGAGCTTGATCTCGTCCAGCCCCTGCTGCGCCATGAGGCAGATGTCCTGCCCGATCTTGCCGAGCGTGCCGGTGACCAGCGAGAGCAGCCCAGCATAGTCCGCGATCCCGTCGCGCATCGCGTGCCAGGCGGCACCGGCGCTGGCAAGGCCGAGCTCGGCCGCGACGTGATCCGCCACCGCCTGCGCGTCCTGCCCCAGCGCCTTGCGGTCGCCCGAGGCGCCGCCGACCTGCACCCGCTCGACGCGCGGGGCGATCTCGGCCAGCCGCTCAAGATGCGCGGCGAGCGGCTGGTGCCAGGGGCGCAGCCGGTCCGAGACGGTGATCCCGGTCGCCGCCTGCATCCGCGTGCGGCCCATCAGCGGCGTCTCGCCCTGCCGCGCGTCGAGCTCGATCAGCGCCGCCTCGAGCTCGGCGAGCCGCCGCGCCAGCAGCGCCGTGCTGTCCTTCAGCGTGAGCGCCAGCGCGCTGTCCACCACGTCCTGCGAGGTCGCCCCCTTGTGGACGGCAGGCGCCGCATCGGGCCCGGCCACCGCCTGCAACTGCTTGACCAGCCGCGGCACCGGCACGCCGTCCTGCGCCATGCCCGCGCGGATGTCCTCGAGGTCGATCCGCGCCGCCGCGATCCGGCTCGCCGCGGTTTCGGCCAGATCCCCATCGACCCGGCCGCAGGCGCCGAGCGCCCGGCTCCAGGCGGCCTCGAAGGCGAGCATATGCGCCATCTGCCGCTCGGCCGACCAGATCTCCGCCATCTGCGGATCACCGAAGAGCCCGCCCAGCCAGGGGTGATCGAAAACGCTCGCGCTCATGTTGCCTCGTCCCTCTTGCATGCCGAAAGGGCGACCATACGGCCGCCCCCGTTGTCATTTTCTTACGGACCCTGCCTCAGATGTCGAGGAAGACCGTCTCGCCCTCGCCCTGCAGGCGGATGTCGAAGCGGTACTTGCCCTCGCCGGTCTTCTTCGCGATCAGCGTGTCGACACGCGGGCGCTGCTCGATGCGCGCCAGCAGCGGGTCCGAGGAATTGTCCTCGTCCTCGAAGTAGATGCGCGTCTGCAACCCGATGTTGATACCGCGCGCGACCACCCAGAGCGAGATGTGCGGGGCGCTGACCACGCCGCCGCGGCCCTTCACCTTGCCCGGCTTGACCGTGCGCAGGGTGAACTCGCCGGTCTCGGCATGGGCGGCAAAGCGGCAGAGGCCCGAGACCTTCGGATCCGCGCCGTCCTGGCCCGGGAAGACGCCCTTGGCATCCGGCTGCCAGCTTTCGATCAGCGCGTCGCGCATCGCCCATCCGGTGCCGTCGAAGACGGAGCCGGTGATCTCGATGATCTCGCCCTCGCAGCCGTCCTCGATCGGCGAGGTGCCGATCTCTTCGTCGTAGTAGCCGGCATTGCCCGCATAGGTGGGCATGAGGCCGATGTGGACATAGGGCCCGGCGGTCTGCGAGGCGGTTTCCACCAGCGTGTCGAGTTTCTGCACCATGATCACATGCCCTCCAGCTTGTTCTCGAACATCGACTGGCGACGGCCGCGCAGCACGATGTCGAACTTGTAGGCGAGGTAGTCGAGCGGGCGCGAATGCGCCAGGTCGAGCGGGGCGACCAGCGCGTCGAGCTGGGCGCGGTTCTTGATCGTCGCGGCGATCGGGCAATGGTTGATCAGCGGATCGCCCTCGAAATACATCTGGGTGATCAGCCGCTGGCCGAAGCTGTGACCGTAGACCGAGATGTGGATGTGCATCGGCCGCCAGTCGTTGCCGCGGTTGGGCCAGGGATAGGCACCGGGACGGATGGTCAGGAACTGGTAGTAGCCGTTCTCGTCGGTCAGCGTGCGGCCGCAGCCGCCGAAGTTCGGATCGAGCGGCGCAAGGTAGGTGTCCTTCTTGTGACGGTAGCGCCCGCCGGCGTTGGCCTGCCAGATCTCGATCAGCGTGTTCGGCACCGGGCGCGCGTTCTCGTCCAGCACGCGGCCGTGCATCAGGATACGCTCGCCGACGGCCGGGGCCGCGCCCTTGGTCCAGTTCAGGATCAGATTGTTGTCGAGCGCGCCGAACCTGCCATGGCCGAAGGTCGGGCCGGTCTCTTCCGATGGCGAGCTTTCCATCGACAGCAGCGGCAGGTTCGGCGAGCGGGCAACGCTGGTCTTGTAGCCGGGATCATAGGCGACCGGATGCGCGTCGCGGTTGCGCGGGATCAGCGGCCCCTTCTCTGTGGTCACGAAATTGCTCATTCGGCTGCCGCCTCCATCTCGGCATAGGTCGCCTTGGCGAGTTTCAGCGCGTGGTTGGCGCGCGGAACGCCGGCGTAGATCGCCACGTGCTGGAAGGCCTCCAGCACATCCTGCTTGCTGGCCCCGGTACGCGCCGTGGCGCGGATGTGCATCGGGATCTCCTCGAAGTTGCCGGTCGCCGCGAGCAGCGCCAGCGTCAGCATCGAGCGTTCGCGCTGGCTGATCGCGTCCGACGACCAGACCGTGCCCCAGGCGCTGCGGGTGATCAGCGTCTGGAAAGGCTCGTCAAAGGCGGTCTTGGCGGCCTCGGCGCGGTCGACGTGGGCGTCGCCCAGCACCGCGCGGCGCGTCTTCATGCCCTGTTCGTAAAGCTCGTCCATTCAGGCGGTCCTTTCCAGAAAATCGGTGATGAGCCGGGCGGTGGCTTCGGGCTGCTCGACGCAGGGGATGTGCCCCGCGTGTTCGATCAGCGCGAACTCGGCGCCGCAAAGCTCGGCGGTGCCGCGCACCAGCTCGGGCGGGGTCGAGCCGTCCTCGGCCCCGGCCATCGCCAGCACCGGCAGGGTCAGCGCGCGGGTGCTCTCGGTCAGGTCCGCCCCGGCGATCGCGGCGCAGCAGCCGACGTAACCCTCGACCGGCGTGCGCACGAGCATGTTCTTCCACGCCGCGAACTGCGGGTCGCTCGCGCGGAAGCCGGGGGTGAACCAGCGCTCGAGGATGGCATCTGCCAGCGAGCCGACGCCGTTCGCGCGGATGCCGTCGATCCGGGTCTGCCACATCTCGGGCGTGCCGATCTTAGCCGCCGTGTCCATCAGCACCAGCGCGCGGACCAGATCCGGTCGCTTCGCCGCCAGCCCCTGCCCGATCAGCCCGCCGATCGACAGGCCGACGAAGGTCACGTCCGAAAGCCCCAGCGCCTCGCAGATCGCCTCGGCGTCCGAGACCAGCGTCTCCATCGCGTAAGGCGCGGCGGGCGCGTCCGAGAGCCCGTGCCCCCGCTTGTCGAAGCGCACGACGCGCAGCCCCTCGGGCAAGAGCGGGATCAGCGCGTCCCAGACCCGGAGGTCGGTGCCCAGCGAGTTCGCCAGCATCAGCACGCGGCCGTCCCTCGGCCCCTCGTCGCGGATGTTCAGGCTGACGCCGGATACGGAAAGTGTCTGCATGGTGCCTCCTCGGGGCCCGGCCGGGCCTTGCCGCCCTTCTGCCATGGCAAATCGCCGTTGGAAAATATAAGTAGAGGCATGACCCATAACTTCGAGGTTATGAATGATCCACCCGCACCTGCGCATGAGGCACCTGCGCTGCTTTCTCGAGACCGCGCGGCTCGGCAGCCTCAGCGCCGCCGCCGAGGCGCTGCACGTCAGCCAGCCCGCCGCCTCGAAGACCATCCGCGAGCTTGAGGACATCCTCGGCGCGCAGCTCTTCGACCGCAGCGGGCGGCGGCTGGCGCTGACCCGGGCGGGCAAGATCTTCCAGCAGCACGCGGGCACGGCGCTGGCCGATCTCGAACGCGGGCAACGGCTGCTGCACGACCTGCCGCAGCGCCAGCGCAAGCTCGCCGTGGGCGTGCTGCCGACCGCCGCGACCGGGCTCTTCCCCGACGCCGCCGCCCGCTTCCGCGCCGCCCATCCCGATTGCACGTTGCGCGTCTCGACCGGGCCGAACTGGCTGCTGCTGTCGCAGCTGCGCGAGGGGGCGCTCGACCTCGTGGTGGGGAGGATGCCGGTCACCGGCACCGGCGAGGGGCTCAGTTTCCGCCAGCTCTACTGGGAGCGCGTGGTGCCGGTGATCCGGCCGGGCCACCCGCTCGAGGGTGAGGACTGGGAGCCGGCCGAGCTGCTGCGCTACCCGCTGATGCTGCCGCCGGCGGGGGCGGTGATCTCGGGCTCGGTCCGGTCCTACCTGCAATCGCTGGGGCTCGGAGAGCCGATTCCCGCATATGAGAATGTTTCCCACGCCTTCGGCCGGCGCGTCGTGGCGCAGTCTGACACGATCTGGTTCATCTCGGCAGGCGTGGTCCGGGCCGAGCTGGAAAGCGGCGAGCTGACCGTGCTGCCGGTCAGCAACGAGCTTCTCGGCGGGCCGGTCGGGATATCGCTGCGCGACGGGGTGCCCCCCGACGCGCTGCTTCAGGGACTGGTGGACGAGCTCATCGCGGTGGCCGCCGAGCACCCCGCGCGGGGCGGCTGAGGGGACGGCTGAAAGCCCCCTGCCCTATCCTGCCGAGGCGAAGACCTTCATCTCGGGCACCGGGGTGACCAGCGGCTGGCCGGCGTTGAAGGCGGCGATGTTCTCGCGCATGAGATCCGACGCCATCTCCTGCACCTCGGGCGCGTTGCCCGCCATGTGCGGCGTCAGCACGACGTTCTCCAGCGCGCAGAGCTCGGCGGGCACCTCGGGCTCGTTCTCGAAGACGTCGAGCCCCGCCCCGGCGATGCCGCCCGAGCGCAGCGCCGCGATCAGCGCCCCGGTGTCGACCGCCGAGCCGCGCCCGACGTTGAAGAGGTAGCCCTTCGGCCCCAGCGCCTCGAGCACCTCGGCGTTCACCGCATGCTGCGTCCCCGCCCCGCCCGGCACGCAGGCGACGAGGTAGTCGACCTGCTGCGCCAGCTCCAGCAGCGAGGGCACGTAGGCATAGGGCAGATCGGCCTTGGGCGTGCGGCTGTGGTAGCGCACCTCGATGTCGAAGGCGGAAGCCCGCCGCGCCAGCGCCGCGCCGATGCCGCCCATGCCGAAGATGCCCATCTTCTTGCGCGAGACCAGCGGGCGCGGCGTCTCGGTATAGTTCCACGCGCCCGAGCGGGTCAGCCGGTCCTGGTGCGGAATGCAGCGCACCGCCGCGAGCAGCAGCGCCATGGCGTGATCGGCCACCGCCCCCGCGTTCACCCCGGCCCCGTGCGAGACGCGGATGCCGCGCGCGATGGCGGCCTGCACGTCGATCCCCTCGTAGCCGGTGCCGACGCAGCAGATCAGCCCGAGGTTCGGCAGCTCGTCCATCTCGGCCCCCGTCGCGCCCTTGAACCCGGCGGTGATCAGCACCCGCGTTTCGGCCCGCTCCTCACCTGTCAGGTGCGCGTAGCCCCCGGTGCAATCGTGCAGCGTGAAATGCTCGCCGAGCATGCGGTGATAGGCCTGAGTCTTGATGTTGATGGCGATCTGCTGCCGCATGAGAAGGGGCTCCGTTCGTGGCGCGCGCCCGCCCTGCGCCGGGTCACGATCTTGGGCGCCGACTGACCGCGCGGGCGGTCCCTCCCGTGGCGGCGCGGGTCGCGCCCATCTGCCCTTACCGCAGCGGAGGTTACAAGTGCGAAACCCGCGCCATCCGGCAAGCGCGCCCGCGGCGACACGCTTCGGCAGCATCGCGCGCGACCCAGTCCACGGGAAATGTTGAAGGTTCCTGCCGGAAACGCTTGCAATTTGATCCGCAAGCGCGGACCGTTTTCACTTAAATTTCAGAATTATTTCCGAGTCTCATGTAATCGCGACGCTTATGGCCCCTCGCAAAACTTTCTCGATCGTGACCCTCGCGGCGCTTTTGCCGCAAAACACCACGAGCCGCGCCCGCCTTCGCGGGAACGGAAGCGCTGAATGACGAAAGCCGAGCTCAGACTGCTGGGAGGCTGCGAGCTGCGCGTCGCGGACGGCAGCCTGCTGCGCCTCAGCTCGCGCAAGTCCTTCGCCCTGCTCGCCATTCTGGCCGAGCGCGCCGACCGCGCCGTGCCCCGGGAAGAGATCGCCACGCTGCTCTGGGGAGACCGCACCGAGGACCAGGCCCGGGCCAGCCTGCGGCAGGAGCTTTCGGTGCTGCGCCGCACGCTCAGCCGGGTCGGGCTCGAGGTGATCGAGGCCAGCAAGGAGGCCGTGCTGCTCGACACGCGCGAGCTTTTCCTCGACGTGCAGCGGGTCGAGACGCTCTGCGCCACCGCCACGCCCGAGGCGGCGGCGGAAGTCGCCGAGCTCTACCGGGGGGAGTTCCTCGCCGGGCTCGACATCCGCTCCGAGGCCTTCGAGGAGTGGCGGCGGCTCTGCCGCGAGCAGATCCGCGACCGGGTGCTCGAGCGGCTGCACGCGGCGCTGCTCTACGCCCCCGCCGAGCCCGGGATCGCCCGCACGCTGCTGCGCATCGACGAGACCAACGAGGAGGCGCACCGCACGCTGATGCGGCACCTGTGGCAGTCGGGACGGCGCGGCGAGGCGTTGCAGCAATACCAGCGCTGCGTCGAGGCGCTGCGGCGCGAGCTCGACGCCGAGCCCGACCAGGACACGTTCGAGCTCTACGAGGAGATCCGCGACACCGCCGGCCCCGGCCCCGCCCGACCGCCGGTGCATCCGGCGCCGCGCGCCGAGGCGACGGTGCCGGAACGGCGCGAGATGACCGTCGCCGCCATCGGCCTTGCCTCGGCCGACGAGCTCGAGCGCGATCCCGAGGACATCGTCGCGCTGCTGACCCGGCTTGCCGAGGTCTGCCGCGCGCGCGTCGAGCCCGCCGGCGGCAAGGTGCTGGTGCAGGCGGACGGGCGGGTGCTGGCCCTTTTCGGCCACCCGCGCGCCGACGAGGCGGATCCGGAACGCGCGGTCTATGCCGCGCTCGACCTCGTCAAGCGCGGCTTCACCGACGCCGCGGGGCAAGCCGTCGACTTGCGCGCGGGCCTTGCCATGGGCGAGACGGTGGTGACCCGGAACGACGACAGGATGCTGATGTCCGTGGCCGGGCCGGCGGTGATCACCGCCTCGCGCCTCGAGCTGCAGGCCGGTCCCGGCGAGGTCCGCATTTCGGGCGCGATGCGCCGCAGCCTGCGCGACCGCTTCCGAACCATTCCCGTGCCCGGCGGCGAGGGCAGCCACCCCGCGCAGATCGTGCTGGGCGAGAGCCTCTACGCCGACCGCTTCCTTGCCTCCGGCGCCGCCAGCCGGCTCACCGCCCTGACCGGGCGCGCGGAGGAGCTGGGCGCGCTTGCCGCGCTCTGGGCCGAGGTGACCGGCGGCAAGACCCGCGTCGCCGTGCTGCGCGGCGAGGCCGGCATCGGCAAGTCGCGGCTGCTCGCGGCGTTCAAGCAACATGCCATGGCCGACGATCCGCAGATCCTGCAGTTCCAGTCCTCGCCGCATCACCGGCAGAGCGCCCTCTACCCGCTTGTGCATTACCTGCAGGAGATGCTCGGCTTCGCCCGCCTGCCCTCGCCGGAGGAGCGGCAGCGGGCGCTGCGGCACTGGCTCGCCACCCGGTCCGGGCTCGACACCGCGCAGGTCGAGCAGGTGCTGGTGGCGCTGCTGGGCCTGTCGAGCGCGCCGGACGCGACGCCGATCGATCAGGATGTGCTGATCGCCGCCGTCGCCGCCCTGCTGCGCGCCGCGGTCCGCGAGGGACGGCCGGTGCTGATGATCGTCGAGGACCTGCACTGGCTCGACCCGACCTCGCAGCTGCTGCTCGCCCGGCTCGCGACCGAGCTCGCCAACCTGCCGCTGATGATGCTCGGCAGCTCGCGCCAGCCGCCCGGCATCGCGGTTCCGGCGCCCTCGGCGATGCGCAACATCACCCTGCGCCGCCTCGACAGGGCGCAGGCGCGTGCGCTCGTCACCGACATCTGCCCGCCCGACTGGCCCGCCGCGCGCATCGACGCCATCGTCGAACGGTCGGACGGCATCCCGCTCTACCTCGAGGAGCTGGTGCGCACCGCCGCCGAGGGCGGTGACGGCGCCATCCCCGACAGCCTGCACGCCTCGCTGACCGCGCGCATCGACCGGCTCGACGGCGCGCGCAGCGTGCTGCAGCAGGCCGCGGTGATCGGCCGGGTCTTCGACACCGCAACGCTCTCGCGGCTCACCGGTCGGGCACCCGAGGCGCTCGAGGCGGCGCTGCAGGAATTGCAGGGGCACGACCTCGTCTACCGGCTCGGGCCCGCGCCCGACGCGCGTTACGAGTTCAAGCACGCGCTGGTGCAGGAACAGGCCTACCAGACCCTGCTCTTGGCCGAGCGCGCCGAGCTTCACGGCCGGCTCGGCACGATCCTGGCCGAGGCCTCCGTTCCCGCCCCGGCCGAACTCGTCGCCACGCATTTCGAGCTTGGCGGTCGCCCGCTCGACGCCATCGCGCGGCTCGAGACGGCCGGCAAGCAGGCGCTCCGGGTCGCCGCCCATTCCGAGGCCGCGGCGCATTTCGGCCGCGCCCTGACCCTCGCCCGCACGCAGCCCGACCGGGCCGGGGCCGCCGCGCTCGAGCTGAAGTTCCTGCTGTTGCGCGGCCCGCAGCTGATCGCCCTGCACGGTTTCGCCGCCGAGGAGGTCGCGCAGACCTATGCGCAGGCGCTGACCCTCGCCGACAGTTCCGGCGATCCCATGGAACGCGCGCATGTCCACTGGGGGCTCTGGAGCTTCTACGTGGTGCGCGCCGACATCGCCACCGCGCTGCGCATCGCCCGCAAGCTGCTGGCGCTCTGCGAGGAGGCGCAGGACGAGGTCGGCATCGTCGCCGGGCATTACGCGCTTGGCGTCACGCAGTATTACGCGGGGGATCTCGGCCCGGCGCAGCGCGCCTTCGAGGCGGCGCTCGAACAGCACCTTCCCGACCTCGCGCTCGAGGAGATCGAGCGCTACGGGCTCGACCTCTCGGTCTGTGCCCGCAGCTACCTCGGCTGGCTGCACGCGCTGCGCGGCGAGGTCGAGGCGGCGGAGCTCAGCAGTGCCTGGGCGATCGCCACCTCCTCGGCGCTGAAACACGTCTTCTCGATGACCTTCGCGCATGTCTTCACCGGGGTCATGCAGCATTTCCTGCGGCGCCCCGAGGCAGCGCAGCGGCATGGCGAGATCGCCGCGCGGATCGCGGCGGAACATGGCTATGCGCAATGGCTGGCCCAGTCCGACATGGTGACCGGCCATGCCCGCGCCCTGAAGGGCGATCCGGAGGGCGCCCTGCAACTCGAACGCGGCACGGCCGCCTACCTCGACACCGGGGCATGCCTCGCCCTGCCCTACGCCCGCGCCTGGCTGGCCGAGACCCGGCTGCGCGACGGGCAGCGCGAGGAGGCCCGTGCGCTTCTGCAGGAGGCCCGGCGGGTCACCGAGGAAAGCGGCGTGACCTATTTCGACGCCGAGTTGCAGCGCCTGCTCGCCCGCTGCGGCGGCGACGCTCAGGCCCTGCTCACCGGCGCGCTGCAGAGCGCACGGCGCTCGGGCGCGACGCTGCTCGCGCTGCGGGCGGCGATGGATCTTGCCCGGACCGAGGGCGCCACCGGCGGGCCCGCAGCGCTGAGCGCGGTTTTGGCCGAGCTTGCCCCGGGACAGCGCAGCCGCGATCTCGACGATGCCGAGGCGCTGGAAGCGGCGCTGCGCGCGCCCGCGCCCCTGCGCGGCGACGAGGCCTAGCCAGCCCGCCGCCCTGCGTCGTGCTCAGTGATCGTCCTGGCGGATGTCGCGGATGGTCAGCACCGGCGAGGCATCCATCTCGTGCGCGTCGAGCATCGCCGCGACCCGCTCGAGCGAGGCGACGAGTTGCGCCTGCTCCCAGTCGCGCAGCGCCTCGAAGCTCTTCACGAATTTCTGCTGGAGCGCGTCGGGGGACTGGCTGACCGCCTCGCGCCCCTTGGCCGAGATCGCCACGTCGGTCTGCCGCCGGTCGACGTCCGAGCGGTGCCGGGTGACCATCTCGCGCGCAACCAGTTTGTCGACCAGCGCGGTCACCGTCGCCTGGCTGACCCCCATCTGGGTGGCCAGCGCCTTCGGCGTCGTGGCGCCGTCCTCCTTCTTGGCGACGATCTGCAGGACCCGCAGCTGCGCCGGGGTCAGCCCGGCGGCCTGCGCGAGCTTGCGCTCGTAAAGCTCGGTCGCGCGCAGGATGCGGCGCAGCGCGATCAGGCTCTGGTCGGTGCGATCTGGGACATGCTCAGCCATGCCAAGGTTTTGGCAGGTTTCCGCCAAAGCTTCAATCATCGAAGCACTTGACGAAATCATTCACGAAGCTAAGCGGAATTGCTTCACTAACTTCTGAAAAATATCACCATAAATCAACGAATGCTCCTCCATTAGCGCAAATACTGCTTCGAAGGTTGAAACTTTAGAGCTCCCGCATTAGTTAGATTGACGAACCAAACGGAGGACCCCGGATCAATGCCGAAAGACATGACACAGCCCGATGTGCGCACCCCGGTGCTGCGCAAGCCCGACGCGACGGACGGGGCTGCGATCTGGGATCTCGTGCGCGCCTGCAAGCCGCTCGACGAGAACTCCATGTACTGCAACCTCGTCCAGGCCGAGCATTTCCGCGACACCTGCGTGCTCGCCGAACTCGATGGCGAGGCGGTGGGCTGGATCTCCGGCCACATGATCCCGAACGAGGACGCGCTCTTCGTCTGGCAGGTGGCGGTGAGCCCCGCGGCGCGCGGGCTGGGTCTCGGCCGCAAGATGCTGGCGCATCTGATCGATCGCGACGTCTGCACCGACGCAACGGCGCTGAAGACCACGATCACCCGCGACAACGACGCCTCCTGGGGTCTCTTCCGCAGCTTCGCCCGGACCATCGGCGGCGTGCTGTCGGACGCGCCGCACTACACGCGCGACGACCACTTCGACGGGCAGCACGCGACCGAGCACATGGTGACCATCGCGCTGCCACGGGAAGACGAGGCGCTGCGCAAGGCCGCCTGATCTCCGCCAACTCCAATTTTCCGAGAATTCCTAGAAAGGATTTCGTCATGCCGAAAGACACGTCTAACGGCCCGAGCATCTATGCCCGCCGCGAGAGCGAGGCACGTTCCTATTGCCGCTCCTTCCCGGTGAGCTTCACCTCGGCGCGCGGCTCGGAACTGACCGACGACCAGGGCAAGACCTACATCGACTTCCTCGCCGGATGTTCCTCGCTGAACTACGGCCACAACGACCCGCACATGAAGGCGGCGCTGGTCGAGCACATCATGAGCGATGGCATCGCCCATGGCCTCGACATGCACACCGATGCCAAGGAAGCCTTCCTCGAGGCCTTCGAGCGGATCATCCTCGAGCCGCGCGGCATGGACCACAAGGTGATGATGGTCGGCCCCACCGGCACCAACGCCGTCGAAGCGGCGATGAAGCTTGCCCGCAAGGTGACGGGGCGCACCAACATCGTCGCCTTCACCAACGGCTTCCACGGCATGACCGTGGGCGCGCTGGCGGCGACCGGCAACAAGGGCAAGCGCAGCGGCTCCGGCATGCCGCTGCAGGGCGTGACGCACCTTCCCTACGAGGGCGCCTTCGGCCCCGATGTCGACACGCTCGCGCAGATCGAGATGATGCTCGAGAACCCCTCTTCGGGTCTCGACGCCCCCGCCGCCTTCCTCGTGGAGCCGGTGCAGGGCGAAGGCGGGCTCAACGCCGCCTCGGCCGAGTGGCTGCGCGGCATCTCGCGCCTTGCGAAGAAACACGGCGCGCTGCTCATCGCCGACGACATCCAGGCCGGGATCGGCCGCACCGGCACCTTCTTCTCCTTCGAGGAGATGGGCATCGAGCCGGATCTCATCCCGCTCGCGAAGTCGCTGTCGGGCTTCGGCCTGCCCTTCGCCGCGCTGCTGGTGAAGCCCAAGCTCGACGTCTGGAAACCGGCCGAGCACAACGGCACCTTCCGGGGCAACACCCACGCCTTCATCACGGCGCGCGTGGCGCTCGAGAAGTTCTGGTCCGATGGCCGCTTCCAGCGCTCGCTGGGCGAGAAGGCCAAGCTGGTCGAGGACGAGCTCGGCACCATCGCCGAGATGATCCCCGGCGCCTACCTCAAGGGGCGCGGCCTGATGCGCGGCGTCGACGTCGGCTCGGGCGAGCTGGCCGGCGAGATCTGCGCCGAGGCCTTCCAGCGCGGTCTCATCATCGAGACCTCGGGCGCGAATGACGAGGTCGTCAAGGTGCTCGCGCCGCTGACCACTTCGGAAGAGACCTTCCGCAAGGGCTTCGGCATCCTGCGCGACAGCGCCGCCGCCTGCCTCAACAACCACAAGATTGCCGCGGAGTGACACCATGATTGTACGCGATTTCAACGAGCTGAAGAAAACCGACAAGCACGTGGCCGATGCGCGCTGGACCTCCACCCGGATGCTGCTGGCGGATGACGGCATGGGCTTCTCGTTCCACATCACCGTTCTGGAAGCGGGCTCGGAACACACGTTCCACTACAAGCACCACTTCGAGAGCGTCTACTGCATGAAGGGCTCGGGCTCGATCACCGACCTTGCCACCGGCGAGACCCACGCGATCAGGCCGGGCGTGATGTACGCGCTCAACCTCAACGACAAGCACGTGCTGCGCGCCGACGAGGAACTGCACATGGCCTGCTGCTTCAACCCGCCCGTCACCGGCACCGAGGTGCACCGCGCGGACGGGTCCTACGCACCGGCCGGGGAGGCGGCGTAAGCCATGACCCACACCGTCGAGAAAATCGGCGGGACGAGCATGTCCCGCCTCAGCGAACTGCGCGACACGCTGCTGATCGGCGGCCGCGAGGGCGAGGATCTCTACGGTCGTGTCTTCGTGGTCTCCGCCTTCGGCGGCATCACCGACCTGCTGCTCGAGCACAAGAAATCGGGCAAGCCGGGCGTCTACGGCCAGTTCGCCAATTCCGACACCGGCCACGGCTGGCACGACGCGCTGACCGAGGTGTCGCAGGCGATGATCGCCGCCCACGAGGCGGTGCTGGACCATCCCGGCGACGTCGAGCAGGCCACCGACTTCGTGCGCAACCGCATCGAGGGCGCGCGCAACTGCCTGATCGACCTGCAACGGCTCTGCTCCTACGGGCACTTCCAGCTGTCGGAGCACATGCTGCAGATCCGCGAGCTGCTCTCCGGCCTCGGCGAGGCGCATTCGGCCTATGTGACCGTGCTGATGCTGCAGCGCGCCGGGGTGAGCGCGCGCTACGTCGATCTCTCGGGCTGGCGCGACGACGGGCATGTCTCGCTCGAGGAGCGGATCACCAGGGCGATGGACGGCGTCGATCCGGCGACCGAGATGCCCATCGTGACCGGCTACGCGCAATGCGCCGAGGGGCTCATGCGCGAGTTCGACCGTGGCTATTCCGAGGTGACCTTCTCGCGGCTCGCCGCCCTTACCGGAGCGCGCGAGGCGATCATCCACAAGGAGTTCCACCTCAGCTCGGCCGACCCCAAGCTGGTGGGCGCGGAGAACGTCCGCAAGCTCGGCCGCACCAACTACGACGTGGCCGACCAGCTCTCGAACATGGGGATGGAGGCGATCCACCCCAAGGCCGCCAAGACGCTGCGCCAGGCGCAGGTGCCGCTGCGCGTCACCAACGCCTTCGAGCCGGGCGATCCGGGCACGCTGATCGACGACCAGCCCGCCGAGACCCCGGCGGTCGAGATCGTCACCGGGCTCGACATCGTCGCGCTCGAGGTCTTCGAGCAGGACATGGTGGGGGTGAAGGGCTACGACGCCGCGATCCTCGACGTGCTGACCCGGCATGGCGTGCGCATCGTGTCCAAGGTGTCGAACGCCAACACGATCACCCACTACCTCGACGGCTCGCTCAAGACGATGCGCCGCGTCGAGGACGACCTCGCGAAGCTCTACCCGCAGGCCAAGATCAGCTCGCGCACACTGGCCATGGCCTCGGTCATCGGGCGGGACCTCAGCACGCTTTGCGTGCTGACCCGCGGCCTGCAGGCCATCGCCGAGGCCGGGTTCGAGTCGATCGGCGCCACACAAGGTCCGCGCAACGTGGACGTGCAATTCATCCTCGAGCGGGGCGACCTCGAGCCGGTGATCGCCGCCCTGCACGGCGCTTTCGTTTCCCCGCAGGCGAAGGCGAAGCTGAAGACAGCCGCCTGAACCTGCAGTCTCCGACAGGGAGAGCGACCAACTGGGGGCAGCCGAGGGGCTGCCCCTTTTTCGCTTCCACGGGCCAAGGGGCAAGTCTCTTCGAAGAGACTTGCAAAAGCCTTCGAAGGCTTTTGCCCGCGGCGCCGTCATGTCCCTGTCAGGGACCTGCGGCATTTGGGGGGCATTGTTCTTGGCCCGCTTGCACTATATTGGCACGGTTTCCCCGTGTTCGCTGTCCGGAGGTGACCACCGATGCAGACGCCCTACTACCTGATCGACAAAGCCCGGCTCCTGCCCAATCTCGAGAAGATCGCCCACCTGCGCGAGGCCTCCGGCGCCAAGGCGCTGCTGGCGCTCAAGTGCTTCGCCACCTGGTCGGTCTTCGACATGATGAGCGAGTACATGGACGGCACCACCTCCTCGTCGCTCTTCGAGGTGAAGCTCGGGCGGGAAAAATTCCCGGGCGAGACCCATGCCTATTCGGTGGCCTGGGCCGACCACGAGATCGCCGAGGTGCTGTCGAGCTCGGACAAGATCATCTTCAACACCGCCGCGCAGCTGACCCGCTTCGAGGAGGTCAGCCGCGGGCACACCCGCGGGCTGCGGGTGAACCCGGGCGTATCGACCTCGAGCTTCGATCTCGCAGACCCCGCCCGCCCCTTCTCGCGCCTCGGCGAGCATGATCCGAAGGACATCGAGCCGGTGCTCGACCAGGTCAGCGGCTTCATGTTCCACAACAACTGCGAGAACGCCGATTTCGACCGCTTCGACGCCATGCTCGGCAGCATCGAGCAGCGCTTCGGCCACCTCATCCGGCAGATGGGCTGGATCAGCCTCGGCGGCGGCATCCACTTCACCGGCGAGGGCTACCCGCTCGACCGGCTGGCCGAGCGGCTCAAGCGTTTTGCTGGCGAGAACGAGGTTCAGGTCTATCTTGAGCCCGGAGAGGCGACGATCACGAAATCGACCACGCTGGAGGTGACGGTGCTCGACACGCTCTTCAACGGCAAGAACCTCGCGATCGTCGACAGCTCGATCGAGGCGCACATGCTCGACCTGCTGATCTACCGCGAGAGCGCCAAGATGAACGAGAGCGGCGACCAGCCCTGGATGATCTGCGGCAAGTCCTGCCTGGCGGGCGACATCTTCGGTGAGTTCAACTTCCCCAAGGCGCTGAACCCCGGCGACCGGCTGAGCATCCAGGACGCCGCCGGTTACACGATGGTCAAGAAGAACTGGTTCAACGGGGTGCAGATGCCCTCGATCGCCATCCGCGAGCTCGACGGCACCGAGCGGCTGGTGCGCGACTTCACCTACGACGATTTCAGCGCGGCGCTCTCCTGAGCCCGCGCGACACAAGAGACGGACAAAAGACGGAGGTCCAGTGAGTTGAAAAAAGACGTTCTCATCATCGGCGCAGGCGGCGTCGCTCAGGTCGTGGCGCATAAATGCGCTCAGAACAACGATGTGCTCGGCGAGATCCATATCGCCAGCCGGACGCTCTCGAAATGCGAAGCGATCCTTGAGTCGGTCCGCGAAAAGGGCGCGATGAAGGTTGAGGGCGTCCTGAAGGCGCACCAGGTCGATGCGATGGACACCGCTGCCGTCGCCCAGCTGATCCGCGACACCGGCGCGCAGATCGTGATCAACGTGGGCAGCGCCTTCGTCAACATGACCGTGCTCGATGCCTGCATCGAGACGGGTGCCGCTTATATCGACACCGCGATCCACGAGGATCCGGAGAAGATCTGCGAGACCCCGCCCTGGTACGCCAACTACGAGTGGAAGAAGCGCGACCTCTGCGCCGAGAAGGGCGTCACCGCGATCCTCGGCGCGGGCTTCGATCCGGGCGTGGTCAACGCCTTCGCCCGCTTCGCCATCGACCGCATGGACGAGGTGAAGAGCATCGACATCGTCGACATCAACGCCGGCAGCCACGGCCGCTACTTCGCCACGAACTTCGACCCGGAGATCAATTTCCGCGAGTTCACGGGCACCGTCTACTACTGGGAAGACCAGCAGTGGAAGGAGACGCAGATGTTCGCCTCTGGCAAGGACTGGGACCTGCCCGTCGTCGGCACCCAGCGCGCCTACCAGTCGGGCCACGACGAGGTGCACTCGCTTTCGGCCAACTACCCGCAGGCCGACGTGCGCTTCTGGATGGGCTTCGGCGAGCATTACATCAACGTCTTCACCGTGCTGCAGTCGCTGGGTCTGCTCTCCGAGCAGCCGATCAAGACCGCCGAAGGGCTCGAGGTCGTGCCGCTGAAGGTGGTGAAGGCCGTGCTGCCCGATCCTTCCTCGCTTGCCCCCGACTACACCGGCAAGACCTGCATCGGTGACCTGGTGAAGGGCGTGAAGGACGGCAAGGACGTGGAGATCTTCGTCTACAACGTCGCCGACCACAAGGAAGCCTACGAGGAAGTGGGATCGCAGGGCATCTCCTACACCGCCGGCGTGCCCCCCGTCGCCGCCGCCATGCTGGTGGCCACGGGCGAGTGGGATGCGAAGGCGATGAAGAACGTCGAGGAGCTCGACCCCAAGCCCTTCTTCACCATCCTCGACGCGATCGGCCTGCCGACCCGCATCAAGGATGCCGAGGGCGACCGCCCCTGGAACGCGTGAGCCCCGGTCGATCGCCGAGGCACGAGGGCCGGAAGCACACGCTTCCGGCCCTTTTTGCAAGTGATGCTCGGCGATTGCGCGGCTTCCCTCCCTCCGGCAGAGTGTGTGCGCAGGACAGCATCCGGAAGGCCGCAGCATGACCACCGCCCTCACCCCCCCTGCCCCGGGCCGCTGGCCGATGCTCGCGGTGATCTGCATCGGCGTCGTCGGCGTGCTGACCACCTGGTTCTCGGCGACGGCGATCATCCCCGAGCTGATCCACGAATGGCAACTGTCGCGGGCGCAGGCCGCCTGGCTGACCAACGCCGTGCAGCTCGGCTTCGTGGTGGGCGCGGTGGGCTCGAGCCTCGTGAACCTGCCCGACATCGTGCCGATGAAGCGCCTGATGACCCTTGCCGCGCTGATTGCCATGGGTGCCAACGCGATGCTGCTCGTGACCGGCCCCGCCGGGGCCATCGCCGCGCGTTTCGTCACCGGCATCGCGCTTGCCGGGGTCTATCCGCCCGCGCTCAAGCTCATGGCCACCTGGTTCGTGCGCGGGCGCGGGCTCGCGCTCGGCTTCCTGATCGGCGCGCTGACCCTTGGCTCGTCGATGCCGCACCTGATCCGCGCCCTGACCGGCAGCGTCGACTGGCGCAGCGTGGTCTGGGGCACCTCCGGGGCCGCGCTGGCCGCGGCCCTGCTCTTCGGCCTCGCGCTGCGCGAGGGCCCGCACGCCTTCGGCCGCGCCACCTTCGATCCGCGCCAGTCGCTGCTCGTCTTCCGCAACCGGCCGCTGCTGCTCGCCAATCTCGGCTATTTCGGCCACATGTGGGAGCTCTACGCCATGTGGGCCTGGTTCCTCGCCTTCGCCATGGCAGCGCAGAACGCGGGCCTCTCGCCCTTCCCCTTCGGCACCGCCTCGATGCTCAGTTTCGTCGTGGTGGCGAGCGGCGTCATCGGCTGCCTTCTCGGCGGCTGGCTCTCGGACCGGATCGGCCGCTGCCTGACCTGCGCCGGCATGATGCTGGTCTCGGGCAGCTGCGCCGCGCTGATCGGTTTTGCCTTCGACGGCCCGTCGCTGCTGCTGGCGGCGCTGGTGCTGGTCTGGGGAATCAGTGTGGTCGGCGACAGCGCGCAGTTCTCCGCCGCGGTGACCGAGCTCGCCGAGTCGCATTTCGTCGGCACCGCGCTCGCCCTGCAGATGGGAATCGGCTTCGGCCTCACCGTGCTGACGATCTGGGCCATGCCGCTCGTCGCCGAGGCGATCGGCGGCTGGCGTTGGGCCTTCCTCTTCCTCGTCCCGGGCCCGGCCATGGGTGCAACGGCCATGCTGCTGCTGCGCCGCCGCCCCGAATCCGTGAAACTGGCGCAGGGCGCGCGCTGAGGCGGCGGAGTCGCCGATCCAGAGCCTTACCTGCCGATTCATCGCGGTTTTTCATCGGCCTATCCGGTCTGACCGGCGCCTCGATTCTTGAATCCCCCGCTCCCGCCGCGCGCGGAGGCATCCCCACTGTGGCATGACGGCAATTCAGGCGATCAATAAGCCTCATAGTTTTCAATGCCTTGACGTCAGATCCCGCGCATCGTGCCCGGCTCCGCGCGCACCTGGCCCGGCCGCCGGAGAAAAAACTGTTGAGAATTGAAGAGTTGCGTGCGATCTATTGTGTCGACGCTGAATGGCGCTTTTTGCGCAATCTGGCGTCGGCGACCAACAGGTCCGACAAGAGGCCACCCGAGGACGAGCGCAGTATGACTTCGACCGATACCCTGTCCGCAGCAGGTTCCGTTGCCGCATCAATTTCGGCAAATGCCGAGCGCCTGTCCAGCGCGCTCAACGAACACATGCGCAACAGCTTCCAGCCGGACAGCCGCAAGCTGCTGCGCCGGTTCAACGCGTCGGAAGTCTCGGAGCTGACCGGGATCAGCATGTCCAACCTGCGCACCCGTCACCAGGAGGGCGATTTCCCCGATGTAGAGACGGATAGCCGCGGCCGAAGACTCTACAGCGCGGCGGATATCGACGCGATCCGGCACGTCATGGCGCGCACCGGCCGCAATGGCGAGGCTTACCTGCCCGGCCGCCGCGAGGGCGACAAGCTGCAGGTGATCAGCATCGTCAACTTCAAGGGCGGCAGCTCGAAGACCACCACCGCGGTGCATCTCGCGCAGCGCTACGCCCTGCGCGGCTACCGCGTGCTGGCCATCGACATGGACCCGCAGGCGAGCCTGACCACCATGTTCGGCTATAGGCCCGAGATCGAGTTCGCCGAGGGCGGCACCGTCTACGACGCGCTGCGCTACGAGGACCCGGTGCCGCTGAGCCATGTCGTCCGAAAGACCTATTTCCACAATCTCGACATCGCTCCGGCGGGGCTCATGCTCTCGGAATACGAGACCGAGACCGCCTACGCGCTGCAGCACCGGCTCGAGCCGCCCTTCACCCAGCGGCTCGCCATCGCGCTCGACGAGATCGAGGCCGACTACGACCTCGTCATCATCGACTGTCCGCCGCAGCTCGGCTTCACCACGATGTCGGCGCTTCTGGCCTCGACCGGCCTGCTGATCACCGTCGTGCCCTCGATGCTCGACGTCGCGTCCATGGCGCAGTTCCTCGAGATGGCGGGCGAGACGATCCGCGCGCTGGAAGAGGCCGCGGGCACCATCGACTGGGACTTCCTGAAGTTCCTCGTGGCGCGTTACGAGCCGACCGACGTTCCGCAATCGCAGATGGCGGGCTTCCTGCGGTCGATCCTGCTCGACCAGGTGCTGACCAACCCGATGCTGAAGTCGACGGCGATCTCCGACGCCGGGATGACGCAGCAGACGATCTACGAAATAGACCCTGCGCAGGTCGTGAAAAAGACCCTAGACCGCATCTTAGAGAGTGTGAACGGGGTCGCGGACGAATTCGAGGCCGTGATCCAGGCGGCCTGGGGACGGGAGACTGACTGATGGCACGCCGCAACCTTTTCCAGCCCCCTCCCCCGCCGGCCACGCCGCCTTCGGAAGAGTCTAAACCGCAGAAATCGCGCTTTCCGAACACCGGCGCGATGAGCGGCGTGCGCTCGACGCTGAAGGACCTGTCGGCCAATGCGGTGCGCGAGATTTCCCCCGACCTGATCGACGACGGCGGGCCGAACGACCGGCTCGCCTTCGGCGATGCCGAGGTCGCGGCACTCGCCGCGAGCATCCGCGAGCATGGCCAGCAGGTCCCGATCATGGTGCGCCCGCTGCCCGAGCAGCCGGGGCGCTTCAAGGTCGTCTATGGTCGCCGCCGCCTGCGCGCCCTGCGCAGCCTCGGTTTGACCGCCAAGGCGCTTGTCCGGTCGCTTTCCGACGAGGAGGCGATCCTCGCCCAGGGCCATGAGAACAGCCAGCGGCTCGATCCGTCCTTCATCGAGAAGGCGCTGTTCATCCGCGAGCTCAGCGACGCGGGCTACACATCCGACGTCGTCATGGACGCGCTGGCGATCGACAAGCCGATGCTGTCGCGGATGAACAAGGTGGCGCGGGTGATCTCGTCGAACGTGATCCAGCAGGTCGGCCCGGCACACGGGATCGGCCGGCGGCGCTGGGAAGAGATGGCCGACGCGGTGCGGGACAACGAGCTTGACCTCGACGCGCTCGCAAATGGCGTGCAGTTCGCCGCGATCCCCTCGTCGGACGCGCGGTTCGAACAGCTGGCGCAGGCCGTCTCGACGCGCCTGCGCGGCCCCGCACAGGCGACCGGCACCTCCCCTGCCCTGCCGATCCTTCTGAAGGATGGCACGCGCCTCGCCGAGCTGCGCCCCACGGCACGCGCCCTGACGCTGAAGCTGTCGCGGACCGAGGTCCCCGGCTTCGCCGACTGGCTGGAGGAGAACGCCGAGGCGGAACTCCTGCGCATCTACGACCTCTGGAAGGCCAAGCAGGGCTGACCGGACAACAAAACTCGAGCAGCAACCAAAGAAGGAGCACGACGCAGGCCGAAAAGAGAAAGAGCCCCCCAAGATAAACTCGGAGAGGCCCAATCTGTGCTTAGCACCCTCAGATTTACCAGCTTCTCCGCGACAGTCAACAGCAACCGATTCGGTTGGCGGGAAAGTCATGCCTTTTTTGGCGTGACCGGGTGTTTTGACCTTCGGACGCCGTGAATTTGCCATGGCCGTACACCATCTCTCCGCTGCCGCCGGGCAGCGGCCCGGTGATCTGTTGTCCGCGGACAACCCGCCGGAGCGTCACATCGTCCTGTCGATTCTCCGCAAGGCCGCGCCGGCGCTCGGGCTGAAGCCCCCGGTGCTCGCGACGCTCGACGCGATGCTGTCCTTCCTGCCGCCGCAGCGCGGGCATCACATGGTCTTTGCCTCGAACGAGTCGCTCGTCTCGCGCCTCAACGGCCTGTCGGAGCGGACCATCCGCCGCCACGTCGAGCAGCTTGTCGACTCCGGGCTGATCGCGCGCCGGGACAGCCCCAACCGCAAGCGCTTCACCCGCAGAAACCGCACCGACGGGCTTTGCCTGCGCTTCGGCTTCGACCTCGCCCCGCTCTTCTCCAGGCTCGGTGACTTCGCCCGCATCGCCGCGCAGATGGACGAGCTGCGCGAGCGGCTCGACTACCTGCGCGCCAAGCTTCGTGCCGCGGCACACCTGTCCCTTGCGCGGGATGCCGAGGACACCTCCGCCCTCGCCGCGCTCCGCGCCCTGCGCCGCAAGCTGACGGTCGAGGACTGCGCGGCCCTGCTCGATCAGCTGTCCGAAAGCCCTGTGGAAAACGCCCTCGAAGACGCTGCACAACCCGAGGAAATGACCGGCAATGACGGCCAGAATGTCCGGCACCATCATAGGTCAACAAAAGAAAATATTGATAAGGCCCGGACGATCTCGGCACAGGATGTCGTCGAGGCCTGTCCCGAGGCAGCGGCCTTTGCCCAGGAGCCGGTGAAGGACGAGCACCAGCTCGTCCGCCATGGACGCACGCTTGCCCCGATGCTGGGGATCAGCCCCGAGCTTTACGCCGAGGCCGAGAAGCGGATCGGCATTCGATCGGCCGCGCTGACGATTTGGGCCATGGTGCAGATGCAGGACCGGATCGGCAGGTTCGGAGCCTATTTCCGGAGCCTGACGCTTGGACCGCGCAGCGCGGGCTTCGACCCTGCGCGCCTGATCCGGTCCCTGGCGAGGCAGACTGCGCCGAGTTGTCCGCGGACAATTTGAGGGTTTTGCGTTCAGGAATCGCTTGTGGTCAGACCACTCTGGAATCCGGAGACCACATCAACGGGTTCCCGCGATGCCGCTGCGAACAACCGAACTGCGAAGCGGGGTCTGCCATCTTCTGCCGCTAGGAGAGCGCTCGACTAGACTGAGGCGAGATAGTCATTTCGGGTTCGAGCTATGAAGGCACCGTCCGGGAAATGCGTCGAACGCCAAAGGTTGCGCAAACCCCCGTTCCGAAGCAGGGCAGTGAACCCGAGTCCCCAAATATAAGATTGTCCGCGGACAACGGTTCCCAGGTCCTTCCACATCATGCCGCCGCGAGGGCGTGACCTAGGAAGCGACATCCCCGTCGACGATACCGGACAACGCCGCGGCGAGGCGCGACAGCGCGGGGAGGCTGGCGATGATCTTCCGCGCATCTTCTTCCCGCAGGGACGACAGCGCCTCGGCCACCGCACCGGCCGGGCCGTGACGCAGATGGCCCAGTGCCGCGAGTCCCGCGGTGGTGGGCGTGAGGATGAAGGACCGGCCATCCGTCGAGGACTTCATGCGCAGGACAAGTTCTCCGTCCTCGAGCCTGCGCAGGACCTCGCTGAGCTGGGGGCGGGACATCTCGAGCTGCGCCGCGAGCGCCGCCGGGGTGATGCCGTCGTTCTCGGCAATCATCTGAAGCGCGCGGGCCTGGGTCGGGGCAAGGTGAGACGGCTGGCCGCGAGAGCGGGACGCCGTCGTGATGGCCGCCCAGAGATCGGACAGGGTCTCGGTGAGCCGCGCGGCCTCGGGCTGGAGATCGGTGGGGCGTCTCGGCATGTCGCGGTCTCCTTTGTCGTGGCCTAAGGCCGTCAGGCAGGATCGGCGAACGCGACCCCAGGTGTTCCGGTCGCGTGGGGCGCGGCAGCGGCAGCGACGTTGTCCGAGGCCAATGCTGGAACACCAAAGCGCGGGGCAGGCACAGCCCGATGGGTAAGCAAGATAGTTAACATGGCTGAACTAATTGTCCAGCCATGTGGCCCGTCAGGCGGAGGCTCGGTTTTTTGAAAGATGGCCCGTCCGGGGCGGCCCGCGGAAAGCCCGTTGTCCGGTGCTTCCGCGGGCCGTCGCCCTTCGGCGGTCCGGCCTCAGGCGTCCTCGCCGAGGATGGACGATACGTCGAGCCCGCGACGCTCGGCGCTCTGCCGCACGGCTTCGCGCAGCTTCTCGGAGCGCTTCAGCAGCCGCTTGAACCGGCTCTCGTCGAGCCGCAGCAGGGTCGAGGGCGCGATGGCGCGCACCTCGGAGCGGCGGCGGCGCATGGGCATCAGCAACGCGAGTTGTCCGCACATCTCGCCGCGGCCAAGCCGGAAGCTCTGGCCGCCGGCCTGCTGCTCGACCGCGCCGGAGGCGATGAACCAGACCGAACGGGCGGTGCTGTCGCGCCGGATGATGATGTCGCCGGGCGCGGCGTAGCGGGTGCGCAGGGTGCGGGCGAGAGAGCGGATTTCCTTCTCCTCGAGATCGGCGAAGAGCGGGAACTGCCGAACGAGTTCGGTGCGCTGCACCGACAGGTCGAGCGGCGGGCGTTCCTCGGCGCGGGCACGGCGGCGGGACAGGTCCTGCTTGAGCGCGGTGTAGAGCTCGGCCCCGATGAGCCCGTCGTCGTGCATGGTCTCGTATTCGCCTTCCTCGAGCCGCAGCGCGGTGCGGCGGATGAAGCGGCGCTCGAGCTCCTCGGCGTAGCCCGGATACTGCAGGCGCAGGCCCTCGAGCGCGGTCTCGGCGGCCTCGCGCCGGCGGGCGAGGAGCTCGCGCAGCAGGTCGGCGACGCGGCGGCCGTGGATGCGCCGGATGCGCCCGTCGATGAAGCTGTCGAGGTCGCGCAGGATCTGCCGCTGCGAGAGCAGCAGGTCGAAGCGGTCCGCGGTCATCCGGCCGAGCGGCCCCGAGATGTGGAGGCGGTTGTGGGCGAAGAGCGCGGCCCGGAAGGGGGCGCCGTAGCGGGTGCTGGCGCGGGCGGCACGCTGGTAGCCGGTCCGGCCCTCGCTGCGCGCGCCTTCGATCAGCCGGTCGCAATCCGACAGCGCCTTCTGCGCCAGCCGCAGCGAGAGCGTGCGCTCGCGGATGCGGGCGGTGGTCGCGTCGCGCTCGGCACCGGCAAGGGCGATGAGCCCGAGCGTGATGCGGTCGCGGTCGAGGATCTCGTCGCCTTCCTCGGCGGCCTTGACCGCCTTGTCGAGCCGGCTGCCGAAGCGCTTGGCCTCGGCGCGGACAATCTCGCGGTCGAGCCCGTAGGTGTCGGTGGTGGTCGAGACCTGTTCACGCACGCTCTGCAGCGCCACGGCGACGACCTGGTTGCTGAGCGCCTGGTCGAGCGGGGCCAGCTTGTCGAGGCCGAGCCTCTTGATCACCCAGGTGAGCGTCGTGCCCTGCACCAGCAGCGTCCAGAGGGTGAAGCCGGTGGCCAGGATGCCGACGAGCCGCTTGACCTCGATCGGCACGCGGAAGCTTTCCGTGACCGCGAGGGCCAGCGCCAGGGTGAGCGCGCCGCGCAGCCCGCCCCAGAGGATGGCGACGCGGTAGGGGCGTTCGATCCGGGGCGAGAGGCGGAGTATGCGCAGGATCGGCAGCAGCCCCGAGAGGATTGCCCCGCGCGCCGCCATTGCGGCGGCGACGACCACGAGGATCAGCACGAAATCGCGGGAATGGACATCCTCGAGCAGTCGCGGGATCAGCAGCGCGGCGAGGATGAAGATGAGCGCCCCGGCCCAGTGGGCGAGGATGTCCCAGACGTCCTTGAGGTTGGCCCAGGCGGTGGGCGGGATCTTCCCGGGGCCGACGAGGTTCAGCGTCAGGCCCGAGACAACCACGGCGATCACGCCCGAGGCGCCGAAGACCTGCTCGGAGCCGATGTAGGCGAGGTAGGGCAGGGCGATCGAAACCGAGAGCTGCGCCTTCTCGTAGCGTGCGAGCAGGGCCATGGCGCCGATGGCGCCCTGCGCCACCAGCCAGCCGGCCAGCGCCCCGCCGCCGAGCAGCTTGGGGAACTGCGCGATGGCGCCAAGCGCGGTCGGGTCGGGCACGCCCTCCATCACGAAGCCCATGAAGAGGCCGAAGAGCGCGATGGCGGCGGCGTCGTTCAGCAGGCTCTCGCCCTCGATGATGCGCACCAGCCGGCGCGGCGCGGCGATCGAGCGGAAGATGCCGACAACAGCCGACGGGTCGGTGGTCGAGACGATCGCGCCGACGAGGAAGCAGGCCATGATCGGCAGCGAGCTTGTCCACGACAGCGCCAGCCCGACGAAGAGCGTGGCGGCGACCACCGCGACGATGGCCAGCACGAGGATCGGCACCCAGTCGTCGAGCATCCGCCTGAGGTTCATGCCCAATGTCGCCTGGAAGAGCAGGGTGGGCAGGAACACGTAGAGGAAGACGTTGGACCTGATCGGCAGGTTGATGATCGCCGCCGCGAAGGGATTGAGCGCATCCGTGATGTCGGTGCGCAGCAGGAATATCGCGGCGCTGCCTATGAATATGCCCAGAAGCGCGAGGATCGCGCTGTAGGGCAGACGGAGACGATCCGCCAGCGGCTCGGCCGCGGCGATGACGAGAAAGAGCGATGCAATGACCGCAGTGACAATGACGACATCCATGGGTTCCAAATAGACCGCAATTTACGCGGGGAGAACGGCGGTCCGTCAAAATTTTTGTGCTTTCTCTTTCCGTCGCTGAAGTTGGGCGATTCCGTGCCTGCTTGGTTCTTGAGCCGCTGGGGGCAAAGGGGTATCTGCGGGCATCAAGACCGGGACGGCGGATCCCACCAACCAGCCCACGAACATGGAGGCACGCGATGCACATGGATCGGAGACATTTCATCGGCACCGGCGCGGCGCTTTCGCTGTCGGCCCTGCTGCCGCGCGGCGCGTCTGCCGCGTTCACCCCGACGCCCGCCGACTGGCGGCGCTTCGAGATCACCACCCGGGTCGCGATCCCGGCCGACGGCAAGCCCGTGCAGGCCTGGATCCCGGTGCCTTCGGTCAACGAGGCCGAGTGGATGAAGTCCGAGGCGCCGAGCTTCACCGGCAACGCCGACAGCGCCGAGCTGAAGACCGACCCCGAGAGCGGCGCGCAGTTCGTGCACGCGATCTGGAACGGCGGCCAGCCGAGCGCCGAGCTGGAGGTCGCGGCCGTGGTCTCGACGCGGGACCGCGCGACCGACCTCGACAAGCCGGGGCAGGGGGCCACGCTCTCCGAGGCCGAGCGCGCGCATTACACCGCGCCGACCCGGCTCATCCCGACCGACGGCATCGTCAAGGCCACCTCCGACATGATCACCGCCGAGGCCGATGGCGATCTCGCCAAGGCCCGCGCGATCTACGAGTGGGTGGTCGAGAGCACCGAGCGCAACCCCGAGACCCGCGGCTGCGGCATCGGCGACGTGGCCTCGATGCTCGAGATGGGCGACCTGACCGGCAAGTGCGCCGACCTCAACGCGCTCTACGTCGGGCTGGCACGCGCGGCGGGGCTTCCGGCACGCGATGTCTACGGCCTGCGCGTGGCGCCCTCGGCCTTCGGCTACAAGAGCCTTGGCGCGGGGTCGTCCGACGTGACCAAGTCGCAGCACTGCCGGGCCGAGGTCTTCCTCGATGGTTACGGCTGGGTCGCGGTCGACCCGGCGGATGTCCGCAAGGTGATGCTCGAAGAGCCGCCGAAGGATCTGGCGCTCGACGATCCGAAGGTGCGCGCGGTGCGCGCCGCGCTCTTCGGCGCCTGGGAAGGCAACTGGGCGGGCTTCAACTTCGGCCATGACGTCGTGCTGCCCGGCTCGTCGCGGGACTCGGTGGGCTTCCTGATGTACCCGCAGGCCGAGATCGACGGCGTGGAGCAGGACGAGCTCGACGCGCCGAGCTTCGCCTATGAGATCTCGGCGCAGGAAATCGGCGCCTGATTTCGGAGCAGCCGCGGGGAGCTACCCCTTAGGTTGATTCGCCCGTGAACGACTCACCCTGCCTGCAGAGACCCTGCGGGCAGGGTTTTCTTTTGCCCCGGGGGGCCCTCCCTGAGCCCGCACGTACACTCAGCGGCTATATTTTGGTCGTTGCGGGTAATTTACGCATGAAAAGATACTGCAGTGCAGAAAAATCTCCGCCACGACTTGGGCGGGATGCCGCCACAGTTGGAGTAACGGTCTTATATCACGTGGTAATTTCACGCGAACTCTGGTCGAACAGGGACGTGCCACGGTGGGCGGGACCTTGCTCTTCCGACGGGTTGTCATGGAAATGAGGTTAACCCGTAATAAGTACGGCCGAGGCTTGGAGGCGGCTAGATCGCGGTGGCGGTGCCACGCAGCTTCCTCCGGTGAGTTTTGTGAGTGCGTGATTTTTTGGAACTAAAGACCTTTTTCAGTGACAGGGATACGCAAGATGCCCAAAGCCCCCTACGACCAAAACCCCGGCGACGCTCCGTCGATGCTCTCTCCGGCGATTGGTCAGTCGGTCACCTACCGCGACGCGGTCAAGCGTGGGCTGGACGTTGTCCTCTCGCTGCTGATGCTGCCCATGCTGGCGCCGGTCATCCTGTGCCTCTACGTGGCTGCGCGGATGGACGGAGGGCCGGGCTTCTTCGGCCACGCCCGCGTCGGCCGCAACGGTGAGTTGTTCAAGTGCTGGAAGATCCGCACCATGGTGCCGGATGCGAAGGAACGCCTCGAGGAGCTGCTGGCGACCGACCCCGAGGCCCGCGCCGAATGGGAGCGCGACCAGAAGCTGCGCTGCGATCCGCGCGTGACGCCGATGGGCGATTTCCTGCGCCGCTCCTCGCTCGATGAGCTGCCGCAGATCTGGAACGTGCTGCGCGGCGAGATGAGCCTCATCGGTCCGCGCCCGATCACCGAGCCCGAGCTCGAGCGCTACCGCAGCCGCAAGTGGGTCTATCTCGCGCTGCGCCCCGGCGTGACCGGCCTCTGGCAGGTTTCCGGTCGCAACGAGGTCAGCTACGACGAGCGGGTCGATCTCGACAGCGAGTACTTCCACACGCTCAGCTTGCGCTCGGATCTCTCGATCCTGTCGCGGACCGTCGGCGCAGTCCTCTTCCGGTCAGGGTACTGAGCCCGGATGAGCTTGAACCGGACCAGCGGACCCGCGGGCGCAGGGGCGTTTCATCGCCGCTGCGGCCGCTGCGCGTTCCGCGGAAGTCCTTCGTTCTGACAGGCCGGGCCGGGCATGCGCCCCGGCTCCAAGCGCGCGGTCGGCGCACCCTCACGAGTTTTGACCAACGGTAGACTTGGCCCCTCCCCAGGAGCACGAAGACATGATTATTGAGAGCAAAGCGGCCAGCCCCCAGGAGAAGCGCGGAACGATAGCGCGCCTTGATGCGGGGCAGAACGAACGCGCCGCGCCTTCGCTCTCGGTGCAACGCCGCCGCAGGCGGCGCGACGCGAACGACGACGAGCTGACGATCGTCCGCCTGTTCGGAGCCGTGCGGCGCCAGTGGCGGGCCATGTGCGCCACCGTGGCGCTGTTCCTTGCACTCGGGCTTTTCATCTACACAACCACCCCGGACAGCTACGAGGCCGAGGCGATGGTGCTGGTCGACGACCGGCTGAGCCAGCTGGCCGACCAGATCGACGTGGCGCCCTCCTTCGTGCGCGACGAGACCGGCTTCTTCAACGAGGTGGCGGTCCTGAACTCGCGCGAACTGGCGCTGCGGGTGGTGCGCGATCTCGACCTCGTGGACAACGCGGCCTTCAATTCCCCGCCGGTGTCGGGCGCCGCGCGGCTGAAGTCGGCGATCTCGGGCCTCATCTCGGTGCTGAAACCCTCCGGCTCCGACGCGGAGGGGGCGGGTTCCGCGCCGCCGACGCGCGAGGCGCTCGAGGCGCAGGCCGCCGACGACCTGCGCAGCGCGCTGCGGGTGGTTCAGGTGGGGCGCGGCTACGCGATCAACATCAGCTACCAGAGCCACGACCCGGCGCTGGCGACCCAGATCCTCCGCGCCTTCCTGTCGGCCTATATCGCGGCGCCGGTGAACGCGAGCGAAGAGGCCGCGGAACAGGCGCTGGCCTGGCTCGAGCAGCGCCAGAACATGCTGCAGCAGACGCTTTCCGACATCGACCGGCAGATCATCGAGCGGCGGACCGGCGGCGGGCAGGCCTCGGCGGCGGTGGATGCGCTGCTGCGCCGGCGCGCGGCGATCGAACAGCTCCAGACCTCGTCCTCCGAGGCCTACGAAAGCCTCGTGAGCAGCCAGCAGGCGGTTCCGTTCAGCGGCGTGAAGGTGCTCGACGCGCCGAAGGAACTGACCTCGCCCTCGGCGCCGAGCCTGCCCAAGTGGGTGGTGCTCAGCACGCTCGTGGGGATGCTCTTCGCGGTCTTCGTCGCGGCGATGCGCGAGCTGCTGGATGACAAGCTGCGCACCGCCGAGCAGCTGATGGGCAAGCTCGACGCGCCCTTCCTCGGCTACGTGCCGTCGATGGCCCGCGTCATGGATCTCTGCCTGCCGGGCCGCCGCGCCGCGCGCAAGGGCGACCGCCGCGCCGTTCTGCTGGTCGAGGAGACGCTGGACCAGACGCTGTCGCTGATCGGCTCGCGCCTTGCCGGCACGTCGCGCGGGCACGTCGTCGGGGTGACGTCGATGCTGGACGGCGACGGCAAGTCGACCTTCGCCGCCTGCCTCGCGACGCGCGCGGTCGAGCGCGGCCTGAGCGCGCTTGTCGTCGACGCGGACCGACACCGCGCCGGGCTCAGCACGCTGCTTCAGGGCAAGCTGATCGACAGCGCCCCCGCACCGCAGGCCGACCTCGCGCTGAGGAACAGCGTGCTGCGGCGCTTCGAGGGGCGCGATTTCAGCGCCATCACCCACCAGAGCTTCGACGACGCGGAGCTGCCGCTGCCGCAGACCTGCAGCGACGTGCTCGACCAGGTCGAGCTCAGCCTCGAGGATCACGACCTGATCATCGTCGACCTTCCGTCGCTGGTGATCTCGAACGAGGCGCGGCTCAACGTCGACCGTTTTGACACGCTGCTCTTCGTCGCGGCCTGGGGCGCAACGCCGCGCAAGCTGATCGACAAGTACATGGAGCTCAGCCCGGAGTTCGCCGATCACGTCGACGGGCTGGTGCTCAACCGCGCCAACCTGCGCAAGCTGCGGACCTACTCGGCCGGTGGCTACGAAGCCTTCATGGGGGATCTCTGATGCGCTTCCGAAGACTTGCGCGACTGGTCGCGGTGCTGGGGCTCTGCTGCGCCGGGGCGCTTCCGGGCCGCGCCGCCGAGACCTCAATTGCCGAGGCGCCCGAGCAGCTGTCGCTGGGCGCTCCCGACACCGGCTTCCGCCCCGATGTCATGACCGCCGCGCCGGGCGTGTCGCGCCGGGTGGAGCTGCGGCGGACCTTCTTCGACGATTTCGACAGTCTCGAACCGGGGCAGGGGAGGTGGGCGCACCGCGCCTACCGGCCCTATCCGCCCGAGGATCCCGAGAACAGCATCCACCTGCGCCTGCTCAATGACCAGCAGGCCTTCTACGCCGATCCCGCCTTCGAGGGAACAACGGGCGCGCCGCTGGGGCTCGATCCCTTCTCGGTGGAGAACTCGATCCTGACGATCACCGCCGACCGCGTCCCGGCGGGCATCACGCCCGGGATGATCGGCGACACCGGCGACGGCCGCGCGCTCGACTACTACAGCGGGCAGCTCTCGTCCTGGCCCAGCTTCACCCAGAAGCACGGCTTCTTCGAGGTGCGGGCGAAGATCCCGCGCTTCGAGGGGGCCTGGCCCGCGCTCTGGCTCGTCGGGCTCAACTACAAGCCCGAGGACGGCCCGGTGGTGCGCTGGCCCGAGGTGGGCGAGATCGACTTCCTCGAGATGGTCCGCGGCGACATCCACCAAGCCGTGCATTACGGCACCGGCGACGGCACCACCCACGCCTCGGCGGGGATGGGCGGCTTCCGCTTCGACGGCTTCGACGAGGGTTTCCACAATTACGGCGTGCTCTGGACCGAGGAGCAGGTCACCTTCTTCATCGACCGCAAGCCGACCACCACCGTCTCACTTCCGGGCGAGCTGGACCAGCCGATGCAGATGATCCTCAACCTCGGGATCGGCGGGCGCTGGCCAGGGAGCGTCGATCCCGCCGCGCTGCCGGTGCGGATGGAGGTGGACTGGGCCGCGGCCTACGAGATCGCCTCGGATGAGGCGGAGGGCGCCGCGGCGCTGCCGGAACTCTTCCTTGGCGGCGATTTCTCCGGCCCGGTCCATGGCCGCATGGAACTCTTCAACGACGCGCGCTTCCGCCGCGAGGAGGGGCGGGCGCTGGTCTCGAACGGCAGTCGGGCGCGCGGCATCGCCGCCTTTCCCGTGCAGCTTCCGGCGGGCGAGTGGCGCGTCGACGTCCGGCTGAGGCAGGGGCAAGACCCCGGGCACGTGGCGGTGACCGATGCCGACGGCGCGGTGCTGATCGACGGCGCCGAGGGCGAGGACCTGCTGGGGACGATCACGACCGACGGCCCGGGCGAGATCCGCGTGGTGGTCGTTACCGGCGGCCGCGGGCAGGGGCGCGAGGTGCGCATCGAGCGCATCAGCATCACCCCCGCGGAGCCGGGCTGAGCCGGTGCCGCGGACGGAGGAACGGACGTGACGGACCTTGCGCTGACCGATGAGGGACGGGTCGCGATGCCCTCGGCACCGCAGCTCTTCGCCTCGGGCTACGTCGTCTCGGTGGCGCTGACCTACGCGGTGGGCCAGCTCGCTGCCGTCGGCCTGCTGGCCTGCGGCATGGGGATGCTGCTGTCGCGGCCGGTGGCCTCGACCAACTTCCTGCTGCGCTACTGGTTCATCCTCGTGCTGCCGCTTTACTGCGTGGCCAGCACGCTCTGGTCGCTGCACCCCTCGGCCAGCCTGCGCCACGGCATCCAGCTGTTGGTGACGGTGATCTTCGCGATCCTCGCGGCGCGCAACCTCAGCGTCCGGCAGATCCGCTTCCTGATCGTCGGCAGTTTCCTTGCAACGACGCTGCTGAGCCTCGCCTCGGGCAACATCAACCCCTACACGGGCGCGCTGATCGGGGTCTACGGCAGCAAGAACGCGCTGGCCGGGGCGACCGCCGTGCTGCTCGTCGCCGCTGTGCTGCTGCTGATCGACCCCGAGGAATCCCGCTGGCGCAAGGCGCTGGCCCTGCTCGCGCTGCTGAGCTCGGCCCTCGCGGTGATCCTGGCGAAATCGGCGGGAACCTGGGTGCTGGTGCCCATGGTCCTGTCGGTGGTCTGGATGGGCTATGTCTTCTCGACGGTGTCGCCGCTGACCCGCGTCGTGCAGATCGTGATCTTCGTGCTCGTCGTCGCGATCGTGGTCACCTTCGTGCTGCTCAACCTCTCGGACGTGATCTACTACGTGCTCACGCTGCTGCAGAAGGACATCACCCTGACCGGGCGCACCGTGCTGTGGAGCGAGGCGCTGAAGCTGATCTCGGAGCGGCCGCTGCTCGGCGTCGGCTACCAGGCCTTCTGGGTTCAGGGCTACGGGCCCGCAGAGACCATCTGGCGCGATTTCGGCATCGAGGCGCGGACCGGCTTCCACTTCCACAACCTCTACATCTCGAACGCCGTGGAAATCGGCGTCGTCGGCGTGGCAATGCAGATCCTGCTGCTCTACGGCGGGTTCCTCGCGTCCTTCGTGCTTGCGGTGCGGACGCGGTCGAGCGGGGTCATGCTGCTCGCGGCGCTCTGCGCCATGTCGATCCTGCACAGCATGATCGAGGTGCCGATCCTCGTGCAGTTCGAGTTCCGCTCGAGCATGACGGTCTCGGCGCTGGTCTACGCGATCGAAGGCCTGCGGGGGCGGCTCGCCTGAGGGTGGGCGGGCCCGGGCCATCCGGCCCGGACCCCCGGCGTCAGAGCAGCGTGTCGAGCGCGAGCTCGACCGCGTGGCGGCTGCCGTCGTCGCCGGTCAGCACCACGTAGGTGGTCCCGTCCTCGGACACCGTCCCCAGCGTGCCGAGCTTGTCCAGCTGCTGCGCGGTCGAGACCTTGGTGCCCGAAAGGCCGGCGGCGGCGAGCGCCTGCCCGAAGCCGCTGGCGAAGTAGAGGTTGTCGCCCTCGCCGAAGTCGAGATCGGGCAGCAGCGTGACGCTGTCGAACATCTGCCCCGCCAGCTCGGTCCGGGTCTCGCTCGTCGCGGCCTCGAACCAGAACCGGTCCGCGCCGTCGTCGCCGATCAGCACGTTCCGCCCGTCCCCGCCCTTGAGCACGTCATCCCCGGCACCGCCGCGCAGCGTGTCGTCGCCCGCGTCGCCGAAGAGCCTGTCCGCGCCGTCGCCACCGGCGATGAAGTCGTTGCCCGCGCCGCCGAAGATCACGTTGGCGGCGGCGGAGCCTAGGTAGACGTCGTCCCCGCTGGTGCCGAAGGCGCGATCCTCGACCTTCAGCGCGTCCTCGGGGATCGCGTAAGGATCCTGCGGCGGCAGCTCGGGGAAGAGCGCGTCCAGATCCCCGTAGCCCGACAGATCGATCACGTGGCGGGTGCCGTCGTCGGCGGTCAGCAGGACGGCGGGCTGACCGTCGATTGCGTAGCGATCGACGAGCGATTTCAGCGTGTCGAAGGTCGCGAACCAGCCGCGGCCCATCTCCGAGATCACCCTGCCGAACGCGTTGCGCAGGACCAGCACGTCGCCCTCGCCGAAGGACAGATCCTCGATCGTCGAGATGCTGTCATAGGCCGCTCCGGCGTAGATCACCTTGTCCGCCGCGCTTTCGCCGGTGATGGCGAAGCGGTCGGCGCCCGCGCCGCCGACGAGCGTGTTGTGCCCGCTGCCCGAGGTCAGCAGGTCGTCGCCGCCCTGTCCGAGCAGCGTGTCGTTCCCGGCATTGCCGTAGAGCTTGTCATCGCCGAGCCCGCCAGCAATGAAGTCGTCCCCGCCGTTGCCATAGATCGTGTTGTCGGCGGAATTGCCCTGCGCCGCGTCGCCGGTCTCGGATCCGTAGAGCTTGTCGAGTACCGAAACCGAGCTGCCGGGCGTCGGGTGGGCGGCATCCTCGGAGCTGTAGTCGACCTTCAGCTGCGACGCGCGAAGGCTGCCGAGGTCGCGGAAGGTGACGCTGGTTTCTGCATCGAGGCCGAGCACGAGGTCGTCGCCGACAAGCTGCAATCGCGAGACGAGCTCGGCCCAGTCGGCGATGTCGAAGCCGGAGATCTCGAGCGTGTCATCCGCCCCGAAATTGACCACCGTGTCGTGCCCCGCACCGGCGGTGATCCGCACGGTGTCCGCGCCCCCGGCCGAGAGGTCGATGAGGTCGTCGCCGCTGCCACCGTCCAGCGTCTCGGAATAGGCAGAGCCGGTCAGGCGGTTCGCGCTGTCGTTGCCGATGAAGGTTTCGCCGTCGGCGGTGGCGATGGAGGTCAGGTTCTCGAGATGGGCGCCCAGCGTGTAGCCGTGGGTGCTGCGCACCGTGTCGACGTCGGTGTCCGAGCCATCCTCGATCACCGTGTCCGCGCGGGTGACGGTGAAGACGTCGCTTCCCGCGCCGCCGACGAGCGTGGTGCTGCCGCTGCCCGCGTCGCCGAGGTGCCCGCCGTCTGCCGGGGCCACGACGCGCCGGTCGCCATCGGTGTCGGTGAGCATGTCCTGCGCGGCGATCTCCTCGGGCGTGATCGACCAGCGCAGGGTCAGCTGCGCCTCGGTGAGGTCGCTGGCCGAGACGCCGCGCAGCACGAGGTCGGGCGTGCCGCTGGCAGCGCGGCCAAGGTCGTAGACCCAGAGATCGTCGCCGACCTGCGCGGAATGATCGAGCAGTTGGCCGACGTTGGCGGCGGACCAGCCCTCGAGCACCAGCCGGTCGTCATCCGAGAAGTCCTCGACGATCTTGAGCCCCGAGGCGCCGTAGATGGTCAGCGTGTCGGCGCCGCCATCGCCGAGGAGCACCTCGTCATCGCCGCTGCCAAGCTCGATCTCGTCGTCCCCGGCCGTGCCGGAAACCCGCGGGATGTCGGCGAAGACCACCTGGCCCTTCTTCAGCGCGTCGATGCCGCGGAAGGTGACCTGCGTATGCGCGTCGAGCGTCAGCGTGAGGTCGCGCCCGTCCGAGCTGAAGAGCTGCGAGAGCGCCTCCCAGCCCATCGTCTCGTAGCCATAGAGCAGCAGCGTATCGTCACTGCCGAAGTCGATCACCGTGTCATGGCCGGTGCCGAGCCGCATCAGCACCGTGTCGGCGCCGCCCGCCGAGAGGTCGATGAGGTCATCCCCGCCCGCGCCGTCGATGGTCTCGGCCCAGCTGCTGCCGGTGATCCGGTTCGCCGCGGCGTTGCCGGCCAGCACCTGGCCGTCGGTGGTGGCGATCGAGACCATGTTCTCGACGTTCTCGGCGATGGTCCGGCTGAACTGGGTGTAGATCGTGTCGACACCGCCGCTCGCACTCTCGTGGATCGTCACGTCGAGCGCGCCGTAGATGGTGTAGGTGTCGCCCATCTCGCTGCCGTAGAAGGTCGCGCCCCGCGAGCCCGCGTCGGTCATGCGTCCGCCGGCCTCCGGCGCGGTGACGACGCCGTCGAGGTCGTCGTCGGCGATGAGGCCGCTTTCCATGAGCACCTGGTAGGTCCAGATGTCGGGGGTCTGCGGCCAGAGGCTGACGATCTGTCCTTCGGTGATCGCGTCCACCGTGGTGTTGCGCAGGATGATCGTCTGCGGGCCCTCATCGCCGAACTGCCCCTGGCTCAGCCAGACATCCGTGCCGACCTGCGTCAGGCTCGCCGCGATGTCGGCGGCATCCGCAAAGCGGAAGCCCTCGAGCAGGAGCCGGTCCTCGGGGCCGAAATCCTCGATGATCTTGTGGCCCTCGTTGACCATGACATGCACCGTATCGGCCCCGCCGCCGAGGGTGAGGATGTCGAAGCCGTCGCCGGTGACGATGGTGTCATCGCCGGCGCTGCCCTGGATCACCGAGTCGCCGGCGCTGTCGACGTAGATCTCGCCGGCGGTGACCGTGGCCGCCGTCTCGGGCGTCTGCGCCCAGACCGACACCGAGTCGACCTCGAAATAGTCGGTGAGGTCGAAACCCGAGGCGCCTTCCTCGGCGAACCAGCCGGTGTAGCTGCCGATCTGGTCGTTGATGATGACCGACATCGGCGTGGTGATGTCATCCGGTGTCGGGCTGCGGAAGATCTCGACCAGGTGGTCGCGGTCGGGTCCGAAGTAGAAGATGATGTCCTCGGCGTTCCACTCGACCGACCAGGTCCAGAACTGGTCGTAGATGTCCGCGCCGAACTCCTCGAGCGCGTCGAACTCCTTGCCGAAGGACCAGGATTCCCGGCCGACGATCTCGCTGCGGTCCACCGGCAGGGACGGGTTGCCGTCCTCGTCGAGATCGTAGGGGTTCTCTATCGCGATCTCGGCGTCGTTGCCGCTGCTGTCGGTGCTGTCAAAATGCACCGCGCCGACGAAGGTGTCGTCCCACCATTGCGCGCCGTCGGTGCTTTCGCCATAGGCCTCCATGATGGTGATCTCGGGCGGCCAGTCGTTGACCTTTTCCGAGACCAGCCAGAAGGCGGGCCAGTGCCCCTTGCCCTGCGGGATGCGGGCGGTGATCTCGAAATAGCCGTAGGTCTGCGACCAGGTCTCGTGGGTGCTCATCCGGCCGGTGTAGTAATCGACCAGATCGGTATCGAGGTAGCTCGCCTCGCCGGTCTGTCCGAGCAGGGCGGCGACCTGGTCCTTCTGCGCGTCGGTCAGCGTGCCGGAGGTGATCCGCAGCGTGCCGTCCCCGGTGCTGAACGGATCGAGGCCGAGCTCCCCGCCCTCCGCCGTCACCTCGTCGCCCGAGAGGTTGACCGAAAACGCGCTGTTGGTGTTCAGCCGTCCCGTCGCGCTGCCGGTGGACCACAAACCGGCCCCATTTTCGTACCTGTTCAGTCCATCTTCGAAATTGTCTTCGAAAATGAGTGTCATACCGGATAAATCCACGCCCATGTCCAACTCCAAAATCACAAATGAGGATGCTTCCGCGAGGCAGGCAAACGGCCCGCGCATTTCCGGAAGGAATTCGATGCCCGGGAGGGATATTGGGAAAGTGACCCAAGGGTCTTTGTTCCGTAGCGGCACAAGAGTGCACAATTGCGTGTGTTGTCATGAAACCACGTCATGTGGCGAAAAATGGGAATAGGTATGACGCTGAGATGAATATACATCCCGAGTGCCAATTTCCGCGCCGCCGCGTCCCGATTGATTTGCAGAGTTGCAAGCGGATCGCTGCGGGGCTGCGTCGCAGCTCGCTTGAGGCTCGCGGCGGGCAGCCGATCGGCCTGCGTCCGCCGTGCGGCATCTTCCTGCCCGCGCCGGGACTTGGACCGCGCGGGGCTTGACGCGGCGTTGCTTCAAAATGCATCGCGCGCCGGGGAAAATCGCCGATGGGGCGGCGGAGCGCCGGTGATCCGGGGCGGACTGTTTGACCCCCCTTCATGCGCGTGTCACCCTTGTCGGGCACAAGTCATGGGCCGGCTCGGCTCCGTTTATTGTTTCCCGAGAACCGAATACTCACGAAGGGGCATTGGATAAGATGGCCGAAATAAGAAAGCCCGACTTTATTTGCGTTGGTCTCCCAAAGGCCGGGACAAGCACCCTGCATAACGTTCTGGATTGTCATTGCGATATTGCAATGCCGCCCGTGAAGGAAATCAAATACCTCATCCAGGACGAGCTCAATTACAACGGCGCGCGGTTCTGGAAGCTGTTCTCCAGTGGCTGGCCCGCGCAGCAGGACAGGGCGTTCTTCGCGCGGTTCTGCAAGCGCGCCGCGAAACTGCAGGCGAATTCCTACGAGGCGCAGTCCTTCGCACGCTACTACTTCAACCCGCGCACGGATGATGCCTGGTATCGCGGGCTCTTTCACCCGGACGCGGTCTCGGGCGATGTCACGGTCAACTATTTCTGGCTGAAGGAGCCGGAGATCAGGAAGCTCGCGGCCGACTATCCCTGGATGAAGGTGATCATCATGCTGCGCAGCCCGGTGCAGCTGAACTGGTCCTATTTCCGCATGGTCGCGCTGCGCAAGAAGGAAAGCGGCGTGTTCGAGCCCGAGCGTTTCCTGCGCGAGATCGAGGAGAAGAAGCAGCGCATCGGCCGCTACGCCGAGATGGTCCGGCGCTGGCAATCCGCCTTCGGCGAGGACCGTGTGATGATCGGCTATTTCGACGGCCTGCGCGACGATCCGGTGCAATTCTTCGACGGCGTCTGCGAGTTTCTCGGCGTCGACGGTGCCGAGCACTGGGACGACGGGATGCGGCAGGCCATGGGCCGGATCGTCAACACCTCGCCCAAGCTGCAGATGTCCGAAGACCTAGCGGGCCCCATCCTCGAATTGTCCGAGCTGAACCTCGAAGGCTTCGAGGCGATCAAGCCGCGCTACGCGGACCTGTGGCGCGGCCATATCGAGGACGCGCGCCGCTCGGTGATGCGGGCGGCCTGACCTGACACGGCGGCGACGGGGGAGGGGGCTCAGCCCCTCTCCTGCTCGAGCCGCTCGAAGAGCGCGATGTCGAGGCGGCTCAGGTCGCGGACGCGGTCCATCTGCGCCTCGGTGAGATCGGGTTTCTTCACCATCCCCTTGCGCGCATGGGCGACGGTGATCTTGCGGCCGAAGCTCCTGGCGAAATCGGCCTCGAAGGCCTCCATCCGGTCGATGAAGCCGATCACCGCGAACTTCTGCGCATTGGCGCAGGCGCAGGCAAGATCCTCGTCCTCGCGCCCGGGAACCATGCCCGCGTCCGGCCGACCGCTGAAGTAGCGGACCAGCACCGTGCCGTGCCGCCGGGCGAGCTCGCTTCCAAGGTAGGTGTCGAAATCGCCGGGGATCAGCCCGGAGCGGACCTCCTCGCCGTAATGCGAGATCAGCCGGGGCACCGGGTCGCGCACGATGGTGATCCACTTGTAGCTGTCGGGCTTCAGCGCCGCGATGTTCGGATCGAACAGGAAATGCCCGCCGACGAAGGAATGCCCGTGCTGCACCGCGTAGTTGAGCACGGCCCGGCGCACCTCGTAGGTCTTGTCACCCCGGCCGTTGTCGTCGTGGTAGGCCTGGATGTCCTCGACCTGCGCGTCCATCGCGGCGGCGGCAAGGCAGGACTCGTCGAAGGTCACCCAGCTCGTGCGGCTGTAGAACGGGCAGACCGAGCGGATCGCCGAGATCAGTGAATTGCCCCCGCATTTCGGGATGTGCATGAAGATGACATTGCGCTGCATCGGCCCGTGAAACGTGTAGAGCGATCGGCGCAGGGCCCGCCCGGCCCGCTTCTGGAGGGTGAAATCCGGGTTCTCGGAGAGTCTGAGCAGTCCGGTCATGGCAAATCCGTGGTCAGTGTTGCGTGCGGTGGCGGGAGCCGCGCGGCGGCTCCCCGTCGAAGAAGCCCTTTTCCCGGAGCATGGCGCCGACGGCGGGCTCGGTCCTGCCGAAGGCCAGCACCATGAGGCTCCGGCCAAAGGTGCCGAGCGACTTGCTGAGCGGCGCCTCGCCCAGGTAGGCGGTGCCGAGATGCGAGCGGAACAGGTTCTCGAGCTTGGCGTGCCGGTCGAAGCGGTATTTCTCGTCGCTCATCAGCAGGGCCTGGGCAGAGGCCGGGGCATTGGCCCAGACCGCGCGCCGGATCGTGCGGATCGCCTTCTTCAGGTGCAGCTCGCGTTTGAGCTCCGAGGCGGTGTCGCCGAGGTTGCGCAGCGTGCGCGCGCCGTAGTTGGCCCATACACCCTGCGCCTCGGTCGAGACGTAGACCGGCTCCTGGATGCAGAGCGCACGCAGGTATTCCTGGATGGTCGAGTTGCAGGGGTGCTTGATCTCGAGATCCGACGAGATGTTGCGCGACCAGAAGATGCCGCCGTTGGAGAGCCCGTGCCAGACCATCAGCGCGATGTGCAGATCCTGCGCCGAGAAGACGCCTTCCTTGTAGCGCCGCTTCAGCACCTGCCGGTCGGTGAGCGTGGCGGCCTCGGTGCCGCTGTCGTCCTCGACCACCTGGTCGGTGAAGACGATCTCGACGCCATGCGCCCTCGCAAGCTCGATGCCCCGCTGCGCGAAGCCGGGGAAGATCCAGTTGTCGTCCTCGACCACGGCGAAGAAATCGGCGTCGCGCGGGTTCCGGCGCGAGAAGCACTGGTCGATGTTGCGCGAGCCGAAAAGCTGCGGCTGGTTGTGGTGGTAGTGGATGCGCGGATCGCCGATCGCCTCGACCACCGCCTCGGCGGACCCGGCGGGATCGTCGTCGTAGACATCGGCGACCCAGTTCTCGTGGGTCTGGCCGATCATGCTGAGCAGGCAGCGCTCGAGCGCCGGGCCGCGCCGGTAGGTCGGCGTCCTGAAGTTCACGAGGGGAGAGGTTTCGAAAGTCATGTAAGGCTCCTAGGAGTCCGCACCGCCGGTGGCGGTCTTCTTGCGCAGCAGGGTCTTGAGGGCCTTCAGCTGCTGGCCTTCCATGGCGAACATCAGCGCGCCATAGGTCAGCAGCAGGGCCAGGGTTTCGGCGACGAGCCGGGCCAGGATCGGCGCGTCCAGCATCACCTCGTGCACGCCCCAGGCCACCGCGACAGAGGCGAGCGTGGCCATCAGCGGGGCGAGGCTCCAGCCGAAGATCGTGCGGGCCCGCGTCTGCAGGATCTGCGCGCTCATCTTCAGCTGGATCGGGTAGAGGATGTAGGACTTGAGGATGATGGCGATCAGGATGGCCTCGACCGAGACGCGGTGCAGCAGGGCGATGGTGATCACCGAGCCGACCTCCTGCGCGAGCCGGTAGAGGAACCATTGCCGCGCCCAGCCCTGGCTGCGCATCAGCGCACCCTGCAGGAACTCCATCACGCTGAAGAGCCCGAGCACGCAGAAGAGCTTCACGTAGGCCGCGGCCGGAAGCCATTCCGGCTTCAGCACCAGCGCGATCAGGTCCTCGCTGACCGCGAAGCTGAGGGCGAAGATCGCGAAGCCGACCGAGGAGGCGAGCAGGGTGAACTGCGAATAGGCCTCGCGCACGCGCCCCAGATCCTGCTGCAATCTGCTGAGGTAGGAATGCAGCAGCCCCCAGAGCGCGCCGGACAGCACCTGGATGATCATCGTCCAGGTGCGCTGCGCGAAGTAGTAGAGCCCGAGCGCCTGCGCCGAGACGAGCGCGCCAAGCAGCACCTGGTCGAGCCGCGCCATGCTCAGGAAGCGGTCGCCCGAGGCGAAGATGCCGTAATGCGCGACGCTGCGGATGCGCTCGAAGGAGAAGGTCGGGCTGGGCAGCCAGCGCGTCGCGATGAAGCCGGTGACCGCGAGGATCAGGCTGTTGGAGACCTGGCTGGCGATCAGCGCCCAGGGGCCGTAGCCGAGGAACAGCAGCGCGAAGCAGACGGTCAGCGACACGCTCGTCGCGGCGGTCGTGCGCATCGCCACGTAGCGGAACTCGAGCCTGCGGATCAGCATGGACTGCGGCACGATCGCCAGCAGCTCGAAGGGGATGCGCAGCGCCAGCACGCGCAGGTACATCGCGAGGTCGGGCTTGCCGAACCAATCCGCCAGCACCGGGGCGAGCAGGTAGACGGCTGAATAGAGCACGATCGAGGCAAGCAGGTTGAGCCAGAGCACGCTGCTGCAATCGGTGTCGTCCAGCGTCTGCTTCTGCACCAGCGCGTCGCCGAAGGCGCGGGGCGAGGCTGCGGTGGCGATCATCACGATCGCCAGCGACAGCGCGACGATGCCGAAATCCTCGGGCGACAGGAAGAAGGCGCCGCCGAAGAAGATCGCCATCGAGCTGATCGTCGGGATGAGCGTATGCAGCGTCGACCAGCCGAGCGCCTTGCCGAGCTTCTTGCCGCTGCTCTGCGCGACCGCATCGTCGGCGTCTGGCACGAGGTCGGCGGGCGGGGTTGCGGAGGGCTGTGTCATTGGCTCACCGGGTTTGCGGGCAGCGCCGTCACCTCGACCACGTCGCCCGGCGACAGCACCGTGTCGCGGGTCGCGTCGCGTTCGTCGCCGCCGAGGCGCTGCGAGATGACCTTGTAGCCGTAACGGTCTTCCTTGCCCTGGTCGGCGCCGGGCTGACCGCCGCTGCCGTTGGTCAGCAGGTCATCCTGCGCGATGCGGATCCGCAGGTTGCCGATCTTCGCCTCGGTGCTCTTGAGCTCGTCCTGCAGGGTGATGCTGCGGTTGGTCTCGTTGGACGCCAGCGCGTTGCGGGCGCGGGCGATGTCCTGCTCGGCGTCGCGCATGTCCTCGTGGCTCTGGATGCGGCGGATCTCGAGGTCGTTCACGTGGTTGTTCATCTGGAAGAGCGTGTCGGCCACGGCCAGCCCGCGCTCTCCGAGTTCCGCACGGCGTGCCGCCTCGCGTTCGGAATCCGCCAGCTGACGGCCCAGCACGTCGAGGTTCTGCTGCAGCAGGTCGCGGTTCGCGGTGCTGCGCTCGACCTCGGCCTGCAGGTAGGCGGCCTCGGTCTCGTGGTTCTGCTTGCGCAGGCGGAAGATCTCGGTCTCGCGCGCGATGTCGGAAGCGCTGAAGCCGTCCTCGGGCTCGGGCTGGTAGGCTTGCGATTGGTCGATCTCGGCCTGCAGCCGCTGGCGGGTCAGCATCAGCCGCTTGAGCTCGGCCTCGGCTTCGCTGCGGTCGGCCATGGCCTCGATGATGCGGACGGGGGGAATGTCCGACAGGTAGGTCGCCCCGGTGCCGCCGGCGCGGGCCAGCGCGTCGCGCAGCGACATGCCGGGCTGGTAGTCGTAGGTGCCGGGGGTCATCACCGCGCCGAGGATCGAGATCGGCCGGTAGGCCGAGACCGAGACCGTGACGAAGGGCTGGATGCTGACCGGGATCTCGGCGCTCATCAGCCGGGTGATGTCGCTTGCCAGCTCGTCTACGGTGCGGTCGGCGGCCTGCACCGCGCCGATGAACGAGACCGTGGCCCGCCCGTCGGGGCCGATGCGCTCGCCCTCGGCCTCGAGGCGCAGCACCTCGGCGCCGTCGAACTTGCCGTTCTCCAGCATCACCATCTCGACGTTGATCGTGTCACCGATGCCCAGCCGGTACTCCTCGGCCTGCAGCGGCGCGGCCGCGGCCAGCGCGATCGCGGCGGCGGCGAGGAGGGGCGGGAGAGAGAGTTTCATGTGCATTCTCGTGTCTTTCCGTTGCGCCGGATCGGCTCCGGCAGGTCGTGGTCGCGCCTCGGGCAAGGGGTCACGTCCCGTAGAGGTCGCGCGACGGCATCGAGAGCACGCCGGTGCAGACGCCGAGGTGCAGCGCCCCGCGCAGCAGCCAGTAGTTGCGCGCCTCCGCCGAGGGCAGGCTCAGCAGTGCCCGCCCGTGGCAGAAGGCCGCCTTGGCGGCGGCGGTGCAGAACAGCCGGGCCGAGGCCGCCGGTCCCCGGGCCGAGACGGAATAGCTCTGGCCCATGCGGAACTTGCGCTGCCGCAGCCACTGGAAGGTGAGCCGGTTCGGGCTCACCCGCTCATGCGCCGTGGCCTTGTCGGCGATGGCGTAGCTCGCCCCCATGGCGCGCAGCCGAAAGAAGAACTCGGTGTCCTCGCCGCCGGAACGCCCGCGCGACAGGTCGAAGCGCTGGTCGGTCCAGGGCGCATCGCCCCAGCGCAGCAGCGAATTGCAGGTGTAGCCGGTCTCGACCACCCCGCCGCGCGCCTCGACGATGTTGGAATGGTAGTCGCGCGCGACGATCCACGCCGGCGCGGTCTCGTCATAGGCGGCGCGGCTGTGGCCGAACACCGCGTCGGCCCCGGTCTCGCGCTGCCGCTCGATCATCGCCGCGAGCCAGTCCGGCCCCACGGTCTCGTCATCGTCGAGGAAGGCGACCCAGTCGGCCTCGCTGAGGTCGAGCCCGGCGTTGCGCGCCAGCGCGATGTTGCCGGCGGGGGCGTGCGTGTAGGTCACCGGCAGCTTCATCCCGTCGGCCATGGCCTCGACCCGGGCGCGGGCGCTCGGCGCGTGGTCGTTGTCGATGACGATCACCCGCAGCTGCACGCCCTCGGGGATCTGCAGCCGGTCGATCGAGCGCAGGGTCTCGACGACCTCGGGGCGGCGGAAGGTGCAGAGGTTGATGTCGATCTTCATCAGCGGGCTCCGGGTCCGGCAAGACGCTGGCGCAGGTAGCCCGCGCCCCAGAACATCTGCATGGCGAAAAGGGCGACCCCGCCCCACAGGCCGCAGGCCGAGCGCATGCGGAGGACGAGGTAGGCCGAGGCCGCGCAGAGGGTCAGCAGGTAGACCGCCAGCGGCAGGAACAGGGCAGGGTGCAGCAGGGCGCCGCCCAGCAGGCTGAGGATGTTGACGACGAGCGCGATCACCGGGATGCGCTGCCGCAGCCGCGGGCGGAGCCCGTGCGTCGTCACGGTCTGGGCGCGGCCCCGGCCATAAAGCCAGTACTGGCGCGCCAGCCGGGCGGGGCTCGGCCGGACCTTGTACTTCATGCGGATGCCGGCATCGAGCCAGATGCGCCCGCCGGCCAGCGAGATGCGGTGGTCGAGCTCGGCATCCTCGTTGGCGGCGAAGGACTCGTTGTAGCCTCCGACCTTGCGCCACATGTCGAGGCGGAACCCGGCGTGATGGCCGTGATCGACGTAGCCCGACCGCGTACCGCCCCGGTGACCCGACCCGCCCGAGCCGAGCGGCGTGTCGACGATTGCCGCGAGCGCGCGCTCGAAGCAGGTCTCGCCGACGGCGTCCATCACCGTGGCGAGCGCGTCGGCCTCGCGCCCCATCAGGCTGTTTGCGACGCTCAGCACGTAGCCCGGCGGGTAGATCGCATGGGCATCGCAGCGCACCAGCACGCGGTGTTCGGGGCGCGCGCAGCTGCTCACGGCAAGGTTCACCGCGGCCGATTGCAGCCTGCGCGGGTTGTCGATCAGCCGCACGTTGGGATTGCGTTCGGCATAGGCGGTCACCAGCGCGCGGGTGCGGTCGGTGCTGCCGCCGTCCGCGACGACGGTCTCGACCCGCTCGGCGCCGTAGCGGCCGCGAAGCAGCTGGTCGAGCGTGTGCTCGATATGCGCCTCCTCGTTCAGCGTGGGGATCACCAGGAGCACGGTCTCGGGGGCCGGCCGAGGCCGCAGGGAAACGTCCCCGGAGGGGCTGTGGATTTCGATCAGTCGGGTCATCAGGCGGCGCGCCTCCGTGCCGTCTGCCCGGCGGCCAGCGCCAGGTCGATGACGGTCTGCATGTCTGAATCGGTCTGCACGAAGGCCTCTTGCGGCATCTGCAGGATGTCGGCCCGCCGCGTCTCGATGGCGGCGCGGGGAAGCGTGGTCAGGAACCCGGACAGCGCGGCGCTGCTCGGCTCGGGGATGGTCCAGCCAAGGCCGTCCTCCTCGATGCGCCGTCCGGTCTCGGTCCCGGCGACGGCGAGCGACGGGCAGCCGGCCCAGCTTGCCTCGTAGATGCGGTTCGGCAGCAGCCAGTCCGAGTTGCGCCCGCGCTGCCAGAGGTCCTGCGACCAGACGAGATCGCAGCCGGCGTAGACCGCCGGCAGGTCCGCCGGGTAGTCGTAGGGGCCGTGGTAGCGCACGTTCGGCGCCTCGGCGATGCGCGCGTCGAAGTCCGGCAGAACGTGCCGGTGCACCACGCCATGGATGTTCACCTCGAGCGCGTCCCCCATGCGGCGGGCGGTCTCGAGCAGGATGTCGAAGCTCGGCCTGCAGCGGATCGTGCCGACCCAGCCAAGACGGAGCGCCGTTCCCGCGGGGCGCGCGGAAAGGCCCGGACGCGGCGGCGTCGCCGCCCCCAGCGCGAGCTTGTTCTCGAGCAGCACGCTGGTCCCGGTGAAGCCCTGGACGGGCTCGAAGTAGTTGCGCAGGAAGCCCGGCGAGGACACGGCGAGCACCGCGCAATCGGCGAGCAGGAACTTCTCGGCCCGGCGCATGGCGGCGGATTTCGCGCCGTCGCCGGTCATCGCGTCATGGATGTCGAGGCATTCGTACACCAGCGGCACGTCCTGCGCCCGCGCCAGCCTGCGGGCGGCCCAGGCGATGGCCAGCATGTCGAGGTTGCGCGCCATGATCATGTCGGCGGCCTGGATCGCCTGCCGGTGCCGGGTCATCTTCACTATCGAGCCCGCGACCACGAAGGCACGCTTCAGGATCTTCTCGTTCTCGGCGTTGTACAGATGCGTGTTCGGCCAGTCCGGCGTGAAGTCGAGGTTCATGTTGGCGCGGCGCATTGTGAAGCTCTGCACCGAATGGCCGAGCGACCGGAGCGCGCGGATGCGCCGGATCTGCGAGATCTCGGCGACGTCGAAGCCGAAGACGACGATGTTGGAGGCTGGGGTTTCGGGAGAGAGGCTCTGACTGCCGGCGGGAGGTTGCGGTGCAGAATGGTCGTTCATCAATACGCGGACCCTGTTCGCGGTTGTCGGAAGACTGGGCACCCGTCAACGCGGCGGGAGCGCAAGAAATGTCTGGCTGTCCGTGGGTTCAATGCTTGGACGGACTCCGTTCCGGCGGAGAAAGGACCGGACTGGGCGTTGGTGCTCGGCGGGAGGCCTCCGCTTGGGGGAAGGGGTGTGGAGCGCGCGTCGGATGCGTCATTCATAAAGTGTTAACCAATCTTGCAAGTCGGGGCGCCACTTCCTCTCCGAGTGGGCCGGGTTGGGTCGCGGGATGCTCAAACAACATTCGGATAGCGAAGTTTTGCGACATTTTTTCGCTACTCGCGCATAGGTAGTTCGAATTTTTATAATGCAACGCCGGCCTGATCACGGGTTCGCGGGGTTTCCGTGACCGGTCGGCGGCCCGCTTGCGCGGCCGCGGAAGGGATTCTGGCTGGTAAGGTAGGGTGACTCGTCTCTGCGTTGAGCGACTGCTGGGCGGGTCGGTTCAGGCAGAGCTGCGGTCGGGACGGGGGCGGCCGCCGCGAAGCGCGGCGGCGGGCCGTGGTGCGTCCATCGGCAGTCTTGCCCCGGCGTCGGCCGGGGTCGGGGTCAGGCGACGATGATCCCCGCGTCCCCCAGCGCGCCGTGCAGCCGCGCGAAGGTCTCCGAGCTTTCCATCGCCTCGTCCTTGCGCTGGCTGAGCAGCTCGTCCAGCGGCTCGGCGAGCTCGATGGCCGAGTCGACGTCGGGATCGCTGCCGCGCCGGTAGGCGCCGATGCGGATCAGCTCCTCCATGTCGGCATAGCGCGCGGCGGCGCGCCGGGCGGCCTTGTAGATCGCGTATTCGTCCGGGTGGTGGCAGTCGGGCAGCATCCGCGAGATCGAGCGCAGCAGGTTCACCGCCGGGAAGCGGCCCTGCTCGGCGATCTTGCGATCGAGCACGATGTGCCCGTCCATGATCCCGCGCACCGCGTCGGCGATCGGGTCCTCCATGTCGCCGCCATCCACCAGCACGGTGTAGAGCGCGGTGATGTCCCCGGCGCTACCCGAGCCCGGCCCGGCGCGTTCCATCATCCGCGGCAGTTCGGCGAAGGTGGTGGGCGGGTAGCCCTTGGAGGTCGGCGGCTCGCCCCCGGCAAGGCCGATCTCGCGCTGCGCCATGGCGAAGCGGGTCACGCTGTCGATCAGCAGCAGCACCTGCTTGCCCTGGTCGCGGAAATGCTCGGCCACGGCGGTGGCGGTCCAGGCCGCCTGCCGGCGCATCAGCGGCGGCTCGTCCCCGGTCGAGACCACGACCACCGAACGCGCCATGCCGGCCTCGCCGAGATCCTCCTGCAGGAAGTCCTGCACCTCGCGCCCGCGCTCGCCGACGAGCCCCACGACGATCACGTCGGCCTGCGCGCCGCGGGCAAGCATGGCCATCATCGTCGACTTGCCGACGCCCGAGCCCGCAAAGACCCCCATGCGCTGGCCACGGCAGAGCGGGGTGAAGACGTCCATCACCTTGACCTTGGTGTTGAGCCGCTCGCCGACCCGGCGGCGCTCGAAGGCGGGTGGCGGCGCGGCGCGGATCTTGCGTGGTGTCTCGCCCTCGGGAAGGTGGCCCTTGCCGTCGAGCGGCTGGCCGAGCGCGTTCACCACGCGGCCGATCCAGGCGTCGTCGGGGCGGATCTCGGCGCCGCTGTGCGACACCTGCACCGGATCGCCGGTGCGCACCCCGTCCCAGCTGCCGAAGGGCAGGAGCCGCGTGCCCTGTCCGTCGATGCCCACGACCTCGGCGAGCACCGGCCCCTCGCGGCCCTGCACGAGGCAATGCGCGCCGATGCCCACGGCGCGCTCGAGCCCCGACACCGTCAGCACCAGACCCAGCGCGGATTTCACCTCGCCGGTTATGCTTGACCTTTCAATGGTCCTGGTAAGGCTTGAAAGCTCCGAAAACGCGGTGTGCATGGTCACTATCCATTGATGTGTCCGTTTTATCCATGCTATCCTTGATTTGATCGAAAGGGAACTCTTCATGAAACTTGATGGTATGTCCTTTTTCCAGCTGGCCTCCGACCGCATGACGTGGCTCGGGGCTCGGCAAGGTGTGATTTCAGAGAACATCGCCAACGCGGATACGCCTGATTACAAGGCCCGCGAGGTGAACGACTTCGCCGAGGCCCTCGAGGGGCAGCGCGCCATGAACGGCCTTTCGGTCACCAACGCGCAGCACATCCAGAGCGGCCACACCACCCCCGACGGGGTGCGAATCGAGCGGGACGAGAATGCCTGGGAAGCCAGCATCGACGGCAACACCGTGTCGGTCGAGCAGCAGACCATCAAGGCGGCGGAAGTCGCCGGCAGCTACCGGCTGGCCGCCGAGCTGTATCGAAAGGGCCACACCCTGTTGACCGTCGCGGTCACCGGCATCCGCTGAGAGGACCGAAGATGGATCCGCTGAAATCCGTATTGAGCGTCGCCGCCAGCGGCATGCGTGCCCAGGGCGAGCGGCTGAAGGTCGTCTCGGAGAACGTCGCCAACGCCAGCTCGACCGGCAACACCGAGGGCGGCGATCCCTACCGCCGCAAGGTGATCTCCTTCGAGGAGTTGATCGACCGCGAGACCGGCGCCTCGATGGTGGGCGTCTCGGACGTGTCCCGCGACGATGCCGAGTTCGAACTGCGCTACGACCCGTCGCACCCGGCCGCCAACCAGGACGGCTTCGTGAAGGTGTCGAACGTGAAGACCATCCTCGAGCTGGCCAACATGCGCGAGGCCTCGCGCAGCTACCAGGCCAACCTGAACATGTTCGAGACCGGGCGCACCATGCGCTCGCAACTCCTCGACCTGCTGAAATAGGACTTTGAAGAATGGCGGGACCCTCCTCGCTCCTATCGCTGAACACCGCCAGCGGCGCCTATCGCGCGTCGCGCGACATGGTCGCCGAACAGGTTCCGACCATCGCCCCGGACCGCACCGAGCGCCCCAGCTTCTCGGACATGGTGGCCAAGGCCGGCGCCGACACGGTGCAGACCATCCGCGAGGCCGAGGCCGTGGCGCAGAACGGCCTGCGCGGCAACGCCGACACGCAGCAGGTGGTGCTGGCCACGCTCGAGCTCGAAACCACGGTGAACACCGCCGTTGCGGTGCGCGACAAGCTGGTCGAGGCCTACCAGGAAATCATGCGCATGCCGGTCTGATCCGGCTGAGGGGGGCAGGGTGACCGAAGCCGATACGCATACGATCCTGTCGGAAGCCTTCCTGACCGTGCTCTACGCATCCGGCCCGATCATGGCGATCGCGCTGATCATCGGTCTGACCGTGGCCTTCTTCCAGGCGCTGACGCAGATCCAGGAGATGACCCTGACCTTCGTGCCGAAGATCGTGGCGATCCTGCTCGGCCTGCTGGCGCTCCTGCCCTTCATGTACGCGATGGTGAAGCGCCTGTCCGACACGGTGTTCGACCTGATCATCAACGGGGCCTTCTGATGCGCGGGCTGCGGGTCACCCTCCTTGCCCTCGCCGCGCTCCTCGCGCCGGGGCAGCACGCAAGCGCCGACTGGAGCGATTTCTACCGCCCGACGCCGCGCGAGGCCGAGCCGGTGCCCGAGCTGCGCAGCACCGGCACACCCTCGGGTGTCTGCATCCGCGAGATCCTGCGCGCGCAGCTGCGCCACCAGATCCCCGGCAACCTGCTTCTGGGCATCGGCCTGCAGGAATCGGGCATGATGCACGAGGGCGAGCTGACCATCTGGCCCTGGACCGCGAATGCCGACGGCGACGGGCGCTACTTCAACAACCCCGAGACCGCCGCCAGCTGGGTGCGCGCCCGCAAGGCCGACGGGGTCACATCCATCGACGTCGGCTGCATGCAGGTGAACCTGCGGTGGCATCCCGACGCCTTCGTCTCGCTCGAGCACGGGTTCGACCCGGCGCGCAACGTCGACTACGCGGCGCGGCTGCTGGTCTCGCTCTACGAGCAGACCGGCGACTGGGTCGAGGCGGCCGGGCGCTACCACTCGGCGACCCCCGAATACCAGCAGGTCTACCTCGCGCGGCTCAAGCAGAATGTGACCATCGCCAATGACCGGCTTGACATCTTCCGAATGCTGGCTGCCGGGGACGGAGGCGCCGCGGAGGCGCCGGTCGCCGTGGCTGTCGCCGAGCCGCTGCCCGAGGGGCATTTCTGGACCTCCTGGCTGACCACGCGCAGCGGCGCCGCCGACGAGGGCGCCCGCAGCCTCTATGGGCGCGAGGTGATGCAACCCGTGCTGCCCGCCTTCCGAAAGATGTTCTGATGGCCGTGACCGATCCCTTCACCACCTCGCGCAAGCGCCCCAACCTGATGAGCAAGGGGCTGGCGAACCGCGACGTGGGTTTCGCCATCGGCGTGACGCTGATGCTCGGCATGCTCTTCGTGCCGCTGCCGCCGATCATCCTCGACCTTGGTCTCGCGGTGTCGCTCTCGGTCTCGGTGCTGATCCTGATGGTGGCGCTGTGGATCCCGAGGCCGCTCGACTTCAACTCCTTCCCGACGCTGCTACTGGTCGTCACCATGCTGCGCCTGTCGCTCAACGTCGCCTCGACCCGGCTGATCCTGTCCGAGGGCCACACCGGCCCCGGCGCGGCTGGCGGGGTGATCGAGGGCTTCTCGCGCTTCATCGTGGGCGGCAACTACATCATCGGCATCGTGGTCTTCATCATTCTGGTGGTGATCAACTTCGTGGTGATCACCAAGGGTTCGACCCGGATCGCCGAGGTCTCGGCCCGCTTCTCGCTGGACTCGATGCCCGGCAAGCAGATGGCCATCGACGCCGATCTCGGCGCCGGGCTGATCGACGAGCAGCAGGCCCGGTCCCGCCGCAAGGAGCTCGAGGACGAGAGCGGCTTCTTCGGGGCGATGGACGGTGCGTCGAAGTTCGTGCGCGGCGACGCGGTGGCGGGGATCATCATCACGCTGATCAACGTCATCGGCGGGATGCTCATCGGCGTTGCGCAGCACGGGCTGTCGGTCTCCGAGGCGGCGAATTTCTACACGGTGCTGACCATCGGCGACGGGCTCGTCTCGCAGATCCCGGCGCTGGTGGTCTCGCTGGCCGCGGGCCTCATCGTCACCAAGGGCGGCACCGAGGGCGCGGCCAATGAGGCGGTGCTGGGGCAGCTGTCGAAATTCCCCAAGGCGCTGTTCATGGCGGCGGTGCTGCTCTTCTGCATCGGCCTGCTGCCCGGCTTCCCGACGCTGGTCTTCACCGCGCTCGCGGCGCTCATGGTGTTCCTCGGGATCACCGTGCAGCGCGGCGCCGACGAGGCCAGCCGCACCGCCGCGCGCGAGGAGATGGTCCGCCAGAAGGCCGAGGCCGCCCCGGCCGAGGACAGCATCAAGGAGACGCTGAAGCTCGACACGCTGCGGCTCGACCTCGGGCAGGCGCTGGTGCCGCTGATCTCGAGCCCCGACGCGGCGCTGGCGGGCAAGATCAAGAGCCTGCGCGGCCTCTTCGCGCGCGAATTCGGCTTCGTGCTGCCGACGGTGCGGATCAAGGACGAGCCGATGCTGCCCTCGCAGAGCTACGCGCTGATGGTGCAGGGGGTCGAGGTCGCCCGCGGCGAAGTGCGACCGACCGGCATGATGGTGGTCAACCCCGGCGACTGCGGCCTCAAGGGCGAGAAGGGCAAGGATCCGACCTTCGGCCTCGACGCGCTCTGGGTGGACCCGCAGACCGCCAAGACCGCCGAGGGCATGGGCCTCACCGTGGTGGACCCGGAAAGCGTGATCATCACCCACCTCACCGAGGTGGTGAAGGAGCACCTGCCCGAGCTTATGACCTACGGCGCGACGCAGGATCTGATCGAGGAGCTCGACCGCGAGTACCAGAAGCTCGCCAAGGAGATCCCCGGCAACGCGCCCATGGTGCTGATCCAGCAGGTGCTTCAGGGGCTGCTGGCCGAGCGCGTCTCGGTGCGCAACCTACCGCTGATCATCGAGGCGATCGCCGAGGCCAAGCGCGGCACCTCGAGCGTCACGCAGATCACCGAGCAGGTGCGCCGCCGCCTCGCCAACCAGATCTGCAAGTCGCTGGCCGACGGCTCGGGCTTCATCTCGGTGATCACCATGGGCGGCGCCTGGGAGAAGGAGTTCCTCGAGTCGCTTCGGGTCAGCGGCGACGAGCGCAACTTCGTCATGTCGCCGCAGCGGGTGCAGGACTTCGTGCTGCAGGCCCGGCGCGAGATCCAGCAGTTCGCAGAACGCGACGAATGGCCCGCGCTGCTGGTCAGCCCCGAGGTGCGCAGCTTCGTGCGCTCGATGCTGGAACGGGTGAGCCCGATGACCACCGTGCTGTCGCACAACGAGATCCACCGCAAGGCGGCGCTTCGCACCGTCGCGACCATCGGCAAGTAAATGAACATCCCGGCGCTGATCACCGTCCAGTTCCTCGGGGTGGCGCTGGTCTTTGCCCGGATCGGCGGCATCGTCATGTTCATGCCCGGCTTCGGCGAGACGCTGTTCCCGGTGCGCTACCGGCTGGCGATGGCCCTCGTCCTGTCGCTGGCGCTCTTCCCGCTGGCCCCGCTCGGGCCGGTCGATTTCGACGATACCGCCGCCTTCATCGCGATCCTCGCCATCGAACTGACACTGGGGGTCTGGATCGGCGTGAGCGCGCGGATCCTGATGACCGGGCTGCAGTTCGCCGGCTACCAGATCGGCACGATCGCCGGGCTCGCCAACGCCTTCTCGCCCAGCCTCGGCTCGTTCGAGGGCGCAAACCTCGTCTCGACCGCGCTGATGATGGCGGCGGTGGCGGTGATCTTTGCCACCGACCTGCACCACGCGATCATCGGCGCGATGGTGATGAGCTACGACGTCTTCCCGCCGGGACGCATCCTGACCGGCGATCTTGCGCAGCAGATCGTCAAGGCGGTGAGCGCGAGCTTCTACATGGGCCTGTCGATCGCCGCGCCCTTCTTCGTCATGGGGCTGCTGCTCAACCTCGCCATGGGCCTGACGGCGCGGATGATGCCCTCGCTGCCGGTCTTCTTCGTCGCGGGCTCGGTGCTCATCGCCGCCGGGCTGTTGGTGCTCGTGATGGCGGTTCCGATGATGCTGCGCGAGTTCGCCGAGCGGTTCGCCGAGTGGCTCGGCCTGCTGGTCTTCTGAGGACGGGGCATCATGGCCGACGATCAGGACAAGGACAGCAAGACCGAAGAGCCGACAGAGCGAAAGCTCCGAAGGGCCCGCGAGAAGGGCGAGGTCCCGAGTTCGCGCGAGGTCGGCAACGTCACCGCCGTGCTCTCGCTCTTCGCCATCGCCGCCTTCGTGATGCCCGGCGTCTCGGCGCCGCTTGCCGGCGTGCTGCGCGGGGTCTTCGAGACCGCGGGACAGTTCACCGTCGGCGAGGACGTGCAGGGGATGCGCGACATCGGCGGCGTGACCTGGGGCGTGATGCGCGGCGTCGGCATCCTGCTTGCGCCGCTGCTGATCCTGATGCTGCTCGGCGCGGTGGCCGGGGTGGTGCTGCAGGGCGACATCGTCATGGCCATCGAACGCATCCGGCCGAAACCGGAAAAACTCTCGCCTCTGGCGGGCTTCAAGAAGATCTTCTCCGTGCCCGCCCTGGTGGAATTCGTGAAGAGCATGCTGAAGGTGCTGACGGTTGGCACGATCGGCATCTGGATCACCTATCACGGGGTGCGCGACATCTGGCAGGTGCAGGGGCTGCTGCCCGAGATGCTGACCGAGTTCGCCCGGCGCACCGCCTCGCGCATGCTGCTGGTGGTTCTGGTGCTGCTGGTGGCGGTCGCGGTGGCCGACGTGCTGTGGAAGCGCTTCGAATACCGGCGCAACCAGCGCATGTCGCTGCAGGAGGTCAAGGACGAGCACAAGGACACCGAGGGCGATCCGCAGATTCGCGTCCGCCGGATGCAGCTGCGCCGGGAACGGGCGCGCCAACGCATCGCCACCGCCGTGCCGCGCGCGACCGTGGTGCTGACCAACCCGACCCATTTCGCGGTGGCGCTGAAATACGAGAGCGGCGTCGATCTCGCGCCGGTCTGCGTGGCCAAGGGTGCCGACCTGCTGGCCGCGCGGATCCGCGAGCTCGCGCGCGAGGCCGAGGTGCCGATCATCGAGAACAAGCCGCTGGCCCGCGCCCTGCACGACGTGGCCGAGGTCGACAAGCAGATCCCGGTGCAGCACTGGGAGGCTGTCGCCGCGATCATCGGCTACGTCATGGACATGCAGCGCAACATCAAGCGCCCGCTGCCCGAAGGCTCGAGCCTGCGCGAGGAGGACTGATCCGCCGCTTCGGCAGGCGGGGTCCCGGGGGCACCGGCACGGGGCCGCGCACGGGCCCGGCGCGGCGTGGAAATCAGGCGAAATCCGCGATAGGGCAGGGGCGCGCACCGCGGCTCCGGACTGCGGCACCGCGACTGTAGACCTTTGTATGCAGAACGGCTAAAGGGGGCCAGACCCCCAGGGAAAGGCATCGCATCATGGCTGAGAACAACACTCCTGACATCGTTTACACCAAGGTCGACGAAGCGCCCGAGCTTGCCTCGGCCTCGCTGCTTCCGATCATCCGCAGCTTTGCCGCCGCTGCCGGCGTGTCGGTCGGCACCAAGGACATCTCGCTCGCGGGCCGCATCCTCGCGACCTTCCCCGAGGCTCTGACCGAGGCGCAGCGCCAGTCGGACGACCTCGCCTGGCTCGGCGAGTGGGTGAAGACCCCGGAAGCCAACGTCATCAAGCTGCCGAACATCTCGGCCTCGGTGCCGCAGCTGGTGGCCGCGATCAAGGAACTGCAGGGCCAGGGCTACGCGCTGCCCGACTACCCCGAGGCCGCCTCGAGTGACGCGGAAAAGGCGATCCAGGCCAAGTACGACGCGATCAAGGGTTCGGCCGTGAACCCGGTGCTGCGCGAGGGCAACTCGGACCGCCGCGCCGCCGTCGCGGTGAAGAAATTCGCGCAGTCGAACCCGCACCGCATGGGCGAGTGGACCGCTGACAGCAAGACCCGCGTCGCGGCGATGGACGGCGGCGACTTCTTCTCGAACGAGGTTTCGGCCACGCTCGACAAGGCAGCGACCGCGAAGATCGTGCTCGAGACCGCGGCTGGCGAGACCGTGCTGAAGTCGGGCGTCTCCTACCCCGCGGGCACCGTGGTCGACGCCACCTTCATGAGCGCCGCCAAGCTGGGCGCCTTCCTCGAGAACGAGATCGCCAGGACCAAGGAAGAAGGCACGCTCTTCTCGCTGCACATGAAGGCGACGATGATGAAGGTCTCGGACCCGATCATCTTCGGCCACGCGGTGAAGGCCTGGCTGAAGCCGGTGTTCGAGAAGTTCGGCGACGAGATGAAGGCGCTTGGCGTCAACCCGAACTCGGGCCTCGGCGACCTGCTGGCCCGCGTGAAGGACAATGCCGCGATCATGGCCGCGATCGAGGAAGTGACCGCCGCACGCCCGCCGATGTACATGGTGAACTCGGACAAGGGCATCACCAACCTGCACGTCCCCTCGGACGTCATCATCGACGCCTCGATGCCCGCGCTGATCCGCGCCGGCGGCAAGGGCTGGGGCCCGGACGGCAAGGAAGCGGACACCAACTGCGTGATCCCCGACAACTCCTACGCCCCGGTCTATGACGCGACGATCGAGTTCTTCAAGGCGAACGGCAAGCTGAACCCGGCGACTGCCGGCACCGTGCAGAACATCGGCCTGATGGCGCAGAAGGCGGAAGAGTACGGCTCGCACCCGACCACCTTCGAGATCGCCGAGGCCGGCACGGTCAAGATGATCCTCGACGACGGCACCGTGCTGCACTCGCACGCCGTCGAGGCGGGCGACATCTGGCGCTCGGCCTCGGCCCGCAAGGCGCCGATCGAGGACTGGGTGAACCTCGCCATCGACCGTCAGAAGGCCACCGGCTTCCGCGCGATCTTCTGGCTCGACGCGAACCGCGCCCATGACGCCGAGCTGATCGCCTACGTGAAGCCGATCCTCGAGGCGAAGGGCGTTGCGGACAAGTTCGAGATCATGGCCCCGCGCGAAGCCACCATTGCCTCGCTCGAGACCATCACCAAGGGTGAGGACACGATCGCGATCACCGGCAACGTGCTGCGCGACTACCTGACCGACCTCTTCCCGATCCTCGAGCTGGCCACCTCGGCCAAGATGCTCTCGATCGTGAAGCTGATGAACGGCGGCGGCCTCTTCGAGACTGGTGCCGGCGGCTCGGCTCCGAAGCACGTGCAGCAGCTGGTGGAAGAGAACCACCTGCGCTGGGACAGCCTCGGCGAGTTCTGCGCCCTCGGCGAGAGCTTCAAGTTCCTCGCCGACCAGAAGGGCAACGAGAAGGCGCGGGTGCTGGGCGATGCGGTGGACGCCGCGACGCAGGGCATCCTCGACCACGACCGTTCGCCCTCGCGCAAGGTGGGTGAGCCCGACAACCGCGACAGCCACTACTGGTTCGCCCGCTACTGGGCAGAGGCCCTTGCCGCGCAGTCGACCGACGCCGATCTCGCCGCGCATTTCGCGCCCATCGCCAAGGCGCTGGCCGACGGCGAGGCAGCCATCGTCGCCGAACTGGCGGCGGTGCAGGGCAAGCCGGCCGACCTCGGCGGCTACTACCACTCCGACGAGGCCAAGACCGCCGGCGTGATGCGCCCCTCGGCGACGCTGAACGGCATCCTCGGCTGATCCCGGTCCAGCCGACGTGACACGCGCCCCCGGCCGACACGGCCGGGGGCGTTTTCGTTCCGGATGGGGTGAAGCGCCCCGATCTGGCGGCATGATCCGTGGCGGCGCGCCCAGGACGGTCGTCGGGCAGTGATTTTTCCACAGTCACCCACCGCAGAAAGTAGGTGGTCTGCGGCGAACCACTTCATGTAGTGGTCGGGTGGAAAAATAGAAAATTACTCAGCATTAACAGCATTTTAAGGATCGCTCAGGAACACTGAATCTGTGTCGGGACAGGTGATTCTGTCTTGCTTTCGCGGGTGCGAATTAGGGCTCTCTGAGTCGTTCTCGCGCTGGTTGCATCGCGGAAATCCACAGTCTGTGGAAAAAATATGGCAGAACAGGGGCTTGTGAAAAACTTGCCCCGGCGCTGCAGAATTCCGCTTCCGAGGCGGGAATTCCCGCTATCCTGAAAGGGCCTGGAGGCGCTGCCACGCCTGTGAAAAGGGAGACATTTTTCTTCTCGTGGTATCGTCGCGCCCGCTTTTTTGGGCGGCGAGTTTCGTTCGGGTGACTGGGAGTGCCTTTGGGCGGAAGTTTCCTTTTGCTTGTTTATCCATGAGCGACACCCGAAGAAATTCTTCGGGTGTCTATTTTTGTGCCGGGCGGTTTCTCGACGCGGCGAGGCCCGGACCGGCGCCGCCCGCGCCAGCGCTTGATCGGACCGCGCCGAGGATATACATTTGTCGCGTGTATATCTTGATGCGGAGGTGTCCGATGCAAATCTCGAAATGGGGCAATTCCCTCGCGGTGCGCCTGCCCGCCGACCTCGTGCGCGAACTCGGTCTCAAGGAGGGCGACCGGATCGACCTGCATCCCGACACGCGCGGCCTTGCCGTGCGCCGGGCCGAGCGGCCCGAGGACATCCTCGCCGGGCTGCGCCGCTTCCGCGGCCGCATGGCCGAAGGCGGGCCCCTGTCGCGCGACGAGGCCAACGCGCGCTGATCCATGGGCGGCGATTTCTTCGACACCAACGTGATCCTCTACCTGCTGGGCGAGGGGCCGAAGGCGGACCGCGCCGAGGCGCTGCTGCGGCAGGGCGGGGTGATCAGCGTGCAGGTTCTCAACGAGGCGCTGGTCAACTGCCTGCGCAAGGCGCGGTTGAGCGCTGACGAGGCCGCAGACTTCCTCGGCGGGATCAGGGCGCTCTGCGAGACCGTGCCGCTGACGGTGGAAACCCATGACATCGGCCGGGCGCTCGGCCAGCGCTACGGCTTCTCGGTCTACGACTCGATGATCGTCGCCGCGGCGCTGCTCGCGGGCTGCGACACGCTCTGGTCCGAGGACATGCACAACGGGCTGCTGGTCGAAGACAGCCTGCGCATCCGCAACCCCTTCGCCGCCTAGCCGGAAGCCGGGCACACGCTGCCGCGCTCGACCAGCCGCACCGGCAGTTCGCGCAGCAGGGGCTCGGCCCAGGCGGGCAGGGCGATCGCCTCCATCGTGGCGCGGGTGAGATCCTCGAGCGACTGGCTGACCGTGGTCAACCCATGCGACGACCAGGCCGAGATCGGCGCGTCGTCGAAGCCGATCACCGACAGATCCTCGGGCACCCGCAGCCCCAGCTCGAACCGCGCCGTGTTGAGCACGCCGAGCGCGATCTCGTCGGTCACCCCGAAGATGCCGTCGATGCCCGGCCCGCGCAGCAGCGCCCGCGCCGCCTGCACGCCCGTCTCGTAGCTGTTCGGCCCGTCCGCCCAGCGGGTGACGGGGATGCCGCGCAGCGCCATCTCGCTGCAGAAGGCCTCGGCCCGCTCGGTCTTGGCCGAGGTGCGCGAACCCGAGATCACCACCGCGACGCTCCGGCAGCCCGCAAGCGCCAGCCGCTCCGCCGCGAGCCGCCCGCCGCGGGCGCTGTCGACGAGGATCAGGTCGGCCCGCGCGCCTTCGGGCGGGCGCGGGCGGTTGATCAGCACCATGCGCGCGCCATTCTGGGCGCAGAGCCGGATCAGCGCGTCGGGCGCGGCGCCCGAGAGCAGCACCACGGTCCGCACCCGGTAGTCGAGCAGGCGCTCGAGATCCGCCTCGACCCCGCCCGCGCTGTTCATCAGCAGGCATTGCAGGCGGCGCGCATGCAGCGCCTTCGACAGCGCATCGAGCTGCGCCGAGATATAGGGGTTGGAGAAGTTGCCGCCGACCACGCCCACGATGTCCGACCTGTCCTGGTGCAGCGCGCGGGCAAGGCGGTTCACCCGGTAGCCCAGCTCCTCGGCCGCCGCGAGGATGCGGGCGCGGGCCTGGTCCGAGACCTGCGCGCCGGGGGTGAAGGCCCGCGAGACCGCCGAGCGCGACACCCCGGCCAGCCGCGCCACGTCGGCGGCAGAGACGAAGCGGCCCCGGGGCGGGCCGATCGGCGGGCGCGGCGGCCTCATCGCGCGCAGAGCCCGCGGTCCAGAACCTCGCGGGCGAGGTCGAGCATCGGGGGAAGCGGGTAGGTGCCCTCCAGCCCGCGAAGCGCGCGCAGATGCGCCAGCGCATCGTCGAGGCTGGGGAAGGCTTCGGCGCGGCGCAGGTGCAGCCAGAGCGCCAGCACGGTCACCGACCGTGAGCGCCCGCCGCGGCAATGCACCAGCAGCCCGCCGCGCGCATGGGCGGGATAATGCGGCTTGCCCGGCGTGTAGCGGGCCGCGAGCCCGTCGATCAGCAGCACGGCGGCGGCCAGCGTCTCGGGCGCATTGCCCGGCCCGTCGAGAAGGCCGATCTGGTAGCGCCGCACATGGCTGCCGCCGGGCAGGGTGAGAGGGCCGGGAAAGATGTTCATCGCGAGGTTGAGGCTTGCGCTGATCCCCGCCTCGGCCAGCGCGCGCGGGTCCTCGGCGGCGGGCAGGTTGCCGAGCCAGAGCGCGTCGAGGCCCGGGCCGGGTCCGCTGGCGGCCTGCCAGAGCAGCGGGCGGGCGTCCTCGCGGGCCTCGGTATCGGGCACGGCGGAGGGAAGGTGATGGCGGATCATGGCTCAGACCTCGAGGCTGGAGCACTGCCGCAGGCGCGGGCCGAGCGCGGCGGCGAGCAGGGGGGCGGTGGAGAGATCGACGAAGGCGGGCAGCACGCGCTCGGCCCGGGTCGTCTCGGCAAGGGCGAGAAGGTCGGACCGCCGCGGGTGGACGTTCCAGCCCATCCAGCGCGCCCGCCCCTCGGCGATCATCGCATGGGCGGGGCTGGTGCGCGGGACATGCCCGGAGAAGACGAAGCGGAAGCCGGGGCGGTCGCGCAGCGCGGCGGGCAGGCCATGCTCGGCGTTCGGCCCGTCGGCGACGATGACTTGCCGGGGTTCGGCACTTGCAGGGCAGGCGAGCGGAATGGCGGTGCCGGTCAGGCGCAGCGTCTCTGCCGCGATCTGCGGGCAGGCGCGCACCTCAAGCCCCGCCGCGCTCAGTGCCGCCACCATGTCGGGTCCCCGCCCGTCGGCGGGGCAGGGCAGCACCGCGCCGCCGCGCGCCGCTTCGGCCAACGCCGCGATCTGGGCGGCGAGCGCCTCGTCGCGGTCGCCGTAGGAGGCATCGGCGAGCACCGTCGCGCTGCGCGGAAAGGGATCGCAGGGCAGCAGCGGCGCCTCGGTGCTGAAGTCGCCGGTGTAGAGAAACCCGCCCCGCAGCGTGGCAAAGCGCATCCAGATGCCACCGGGTGCATGGCCCGAGCGCCCGGTCTCGAGCGCGACGCCAAGCACCTCGGCCCTGCCGCGCTCGGGCAGCACCACGCTGCGCGCGGGGCGCAGCGCCGGGGGCAGCTGGCGCAGGGTCTCGCGGGTGGCGAAGACCGGGGGACGGCCGATCTCGTCCAGCCGGCCCAGCGAGCCCACGTGATCGACGTGGGCATGGCTCAGCAGCACCGCGTCGATCCGGCCCGCGCGGCCGATGTCGGGGCGCTCGCCCGCCTCGAGCCCGCCGCCCATGTCGAGCAGCAGCCTGCGGCCCCCGGTCTCGAGCAGGAAGACGGCGGCGCTCTTGCGGCCGAGCCCGCTCAGGGCGGTCAGTCGCGCCATGGCAGCACCCCCTCGGGCAGGCGGCGGCCGAAGAGCAGCGAGAGCCCCATCAGCGCCAGCACCAGCAGCACCATCAGGCAGCCCACCGCGGCGGCAAGCGTGGACGAACCCGCCTCCTCGAGGAAGATGATCATCGGCCCGATCGTGGTGGCGCGCGAACTGACCAGCAGCACCGAGACCTGGATCTCGTTCACCGCCGTCATGAAGACGAGGATCGCGGCGGCCATGGTCGAGGGCGCGAGCGCCGGCAGCACGATGTCGCGCAGCCGGGCGAAGATGCCCGCCCCGGCCAATTGCGCCGCCTCGTCGAGCGCCCGGTCGATCTGCGCGTAGCCTCCGAGCACGGGGCGCAGCGCGAGGGCGAGGAAGTTCGAGAGGTAAGCCGCGAGGATCACCCAGACCGTGCCGTAGAGCCCGGTGCCGAGAAAGGGCAGCGGGCGCAGGAAGAAGAGGATCATGGCGACCCCGATGATGATGCCAGGCAGCGCGTAGGCAAGCTCGGAGGCGAGCCGAAGCAGCCGCGCCAGCCAACCGCGCCGCCAGCTGAGGACGTAGCCGAGCGCGACCGCCACCGGGACCAGCACCGCGACGGTCAGCAGGGTGAGCCAGAGCGAGGTCAGGAAGGCCGAGCGGATGCCCGCGTGGTGAAAGAGCGCGTTGGCGAAATTCTCGAAGGTGATGGTCTCGGCGCTCAGCGGCAGGCCGTAGCCGCGCACCAGCGCCGTGCCGAGCAGCGCCGAGAGCGGCAGCACCGGGCAGAGGGCAAGGTAGAGCCAGGCCAGCGCCGTGACGGGAAGCCGCCAGCCGCCGAGCGCCATGCGCGGCGGGCGCTGCGCCGCGTCGACGCGCTGGTCTCCGCGCCGCCCGAGCCAGGCGGTGAGCGCCATGCCGAACACCGTCAGCAGGGCAAGCAGCAGCGCCAGCAGCGCCATGTCGTTCAGCGCAGAGGGGCCGTAGGAGTTGAGCCGCTGGTAGATCAGCGTGATCAGCGTCGGCACGCGCGCGGGAATGCCGAGCATCGCCTGGATGCCGAAATTGCCGATCGACGAGACGAAGGCCAGCGCCGCCCCGGCGAAGATGCCGCCGCGGACCAGCGGCAGGATGATGTCGCGGGTGACCTCGCGGGCACCGGCGCCGTTCGACCGCGCCGCCTCGACCAGAGAGGCGGGCAGGCACTGCAGAGAGGCGCGCACCGACAGGAAGACCAGCGGGGCGTTGTAGAGCCCCAGCAGCAGGATGATGCCCGACATGGAATAGAGCGGGTGGCGCGTGCCGGGCGGCAGCGAAAGCCCGAGCGGGCCGAGGATCGGGCTTGCCGGAGAGAAGGCCTGCACCCATGCTATCGCGGTCACCTGCGGCGGGATCATCAGCGGCAGCACGAAGCCGAAGACCCAGAGCGTCCGCCGCCGCATGTCGGTCAGCGCGCTCAGCAGCGCGGCAAGCGTGCCGATCAGGGTGGCGAGCAGCGTCGCGGCGCCCGCAATCCAAAGCGTGTTGAGCGTCGCCTCGAGCACCCTGCGGCCGCCCAGAACCCCGGCGATGCGCGCGGCGTCGAAACCGCCCTGAGGGAAGAACGCGGCATAAGATAGCCGGGCCAGCGGCGCGACCGACAGCAGTCCGACGAAGAGCACCAGCGCCAGCATCAGCGCGCCTTCGCCGCCGAGGCTGCGCCGCAGCCGGCGCGCCCACGAGGGGCGCGCCGCTTGGTCTTGCACGAGGGTCACGCGATCAGAGCCCGAAGATCTCGGCAAAGCGCTTCGACACGGCCTCGTTGGTCTCGAGCGCGGCATCGACGTTGTAGCCGAGCAGCTTCATCTCCTCGATCTTCGGGAAGCCCGCGGGCCCCTCGACGCCCGGGAGGATCGGCAGGTAGCCCTGCGAGGCGGCGAGCTTCTGGCCCTCTTCGCTGAGCAGGAAGTCGATGAAGAGCCTGGCCTCGTCCGGGTGCTCGGTGGTGGCCATGATCGCCGCGGGCTCGGTGATGAAGCTGACGCCGTCCTCGGGGACGATGAAGTCGACGGGCGAGCCGTCGGCCTTGGCGGCCAGCGCGTTGCTGTCGACGATGATCGCGTATTTCGCCATGCCCGAGGCGACGGCCTTGGTCGCCGGGCCGTTGCCGCCCTCGGGGACGATGTCGAGATCATTGAGCCCCTCGTAGAACTCCCAGCCGATGCCCTCGGCACCGATCAGCGCGTGCAGGTGGTTCAGCGCGGCGCCCGAGTAGAGCGGCGAGGGCACGCCGATCATGCCGCGGTTCTCTTCCTTGATGAGGTCCATCCAGTGCGTCACCGGCTCGGCGATCTCGGTGTTGTAGGCGATGCCGGTGGTCAGCGCCTTGGTGCCGAAATAGGTCATGTCGGCGTCGTAGGTGGCGGCGTCATAGGCAGCGACCGGGGCATCGGCATAGGCCATGAGGTGCCCGCCGGCCTTCAGCTCGCCGAGGTTGATCACGTCGGCGACCAGCAGCACGTCGGGCTGCACCTGCCCGGCCTCGATCTCGGCGCGGATCACGTTCATCAGCGCCGAGGTGCCGTTGCGGGTCCACTCGACCTTGATGTCCGGGTGGGCGGCCTCGAAGGCGTCGACGGTCTGCTGCGCCTGCTCGGGCGCCTGGCTGGTGTAGAGCGTCAGCGTGGTTTCGGCGAAGGCGGCGCTGGAGAGCAGCATTGCTCCGAGGCTGAGGGAGAGAAGACGCATGTTCGGTATCCTTGCGGTTGCGTGTTCAGATTGGGTGGGAGGTGGCGGCGGGCTCGGGAATGACCCAGCCGTCGCGCAGGGCGAGCGAGACCCGCTGGCCGCGGCTCAGTGCGGCGGGCGCGGCGATGTTGACGCAGAGCGGCACGTCCCCGGCGGGACCGGCCATCACCTCGGCGCGCAGGTAGGCGCCGCGGTAGGTGGCGCGGGTGACGTTGCCGGGGATGCCGTCGGCGGCCTCGGTCAGCGCGAGGTCGCCGGGGTGGAAGGAGATCTTGGCGCGGCGCCGGGCGGCCTGCCCGGGCGCGCAGCGGAGCTCGATGCGCCGGCCAAGCAGCGAGGCGGCGGCGCGGCCATCGCCGAGCGGGCGGATGTCCTCGGCCTCGAGCACGCGGCCCTCGCCGATGAAGCCCGCGACCGTCTCGCTCTGCGGCTGGCTGAACAGCGCCTCGGGGCGGTCGAACTGCAGGATGCGGCCGCGGTCCATGACGGCGACGCGGTCGGCGAGGGCCAGCGCCTCGGCCTGGTCATGGGTGATGTAGAACATCGTCGCGCCCGAGCGGGCGTGGAAGGCGGCGAACTCCTCCTCGAGCGCGCCGCGCAGGTGCACGTCGAGGTTGGCCAGCGGTTCGTCCAGCAGCACGACGCGGCTTTCCATGGCAAGGCAGCGGGCAAGGGCGACGCGCTGGCGCTGGCCGCCCGAAAGCTCGGCGGGGCGGCGGCCTGCGAGCGAGCCAAGTTCGACCAGATCGAGCACGCGGGAGACGCGGGAATTTCTCTCGGATCTGGGAATGCCCGCGATCTTCAGCCCATAGGCGACGTTCTGCGCCACCGTCATGTGCGGCCAGAGCGCGTAGTTCTGGAACACCACGCCGATGCCGCGATGCTCGGGCGCGAGGTGGCGGCCGGGGGCGGAGACGGTTTCCCCGCCGATCGCGATCGACCCCGACTGCACCCGCTCGAACCCGGCGAGGCAGCGCAGCAGCGTGGTCTTGCCGCAGCCCGAGGGGCCAAGGACGGCGACGAATTCCCCCGCCTCGATGCTCAGCGAGACCTGCCGCAGAACCTGCGTCTGGCCGTAGCTCTTGTCGATCCCCGAGATGCGGATGTCGCTCATCGTCTGCCCCGTCGCCGTGCTGCACACGTGTGCAGCGTCGCGCCGATCTCTACGGGCCGGGTGCAACATCCGGGCGACAAGGCCATGACAGATCGGTGAAATCTGCCCCGGAAACGGAGGCGGCAAACGAAAACGGCGCCCGCAGGGGCGCCGTCCGGATCAGATCGGGGTCAGCGGTTCAACTGCCGCGGTAGGTCGAGTAGCCGAAGGGCGAGAGCAGCAGCGGCACGTGGTAATGCGCGGGCTCGGACATGCCGAAGCGGATCGGCACCACGTCGAGGAAGCGCGGGCTCTCGGGCGGCGTGCCGCAGGCGTCGAGATAGGCCCCGGCGTGGAAGACCAGCTCATAGGTGCCGGGCGCGAACTCGGCGGCGGGCAGGATCTGCTCGTTGGTGCGACCGTCGTCGTTGGTGACCAGCGTCTTCAGCAGGCTGCGAGTCTCGCCGTCGATCCGGAAGAGCTCGATCTTCAGCCCCTCGGCAGGGCAGCCGCGGGCGGTGTCGAGCACGTGGGTCGTCAGGTATCCGGTCATCGTCGGGTCTCCATTCGGGATCTCGGGACATAGTGGCAGAACGCGGGGGGCGGTAAAGCCCCGCGCGTCCGAGGCAGTTTCAAACGGCGTTTGAAGATCAGCGCGCCGCCATGAGCCGGGTCATGTCGAGCATCCGCGCCGAGAAGCCCCATTCGTTGTCGTACCAGCCGAAGAGCCGCACCTGCCCGCCCTCGACCACCCGCGTCTCGCGCAGAGACAGCACCAGCGACTCGGGCCGCGCCCGCAGGTCGGTCGAGACGCAGGGGTCCTCGGTCAGCCCGACGAGCGCGGAGCCGGAGAAGAGGTCCGCGAGCGCCGCGTTCACGTCGGCGGGCGTGTCTTCCAGCTGCAGCACCGCGTCCACCGCCGAGACCGAGATGCAGGGCACCCGCACCGCCGTCACGCTGAGCCGGTCGTCGAGCGCGGGCAGCACCTTGATCACCTGCCTGGCGGCACTGGTGCTGGTCGGCACCATCGACACGGCGGCGGCGCGGCTGCGCTCGTAGCTGGCGCCGGGCGCGTCCACGGTGGGCTGGCTGCCGGTGTAGCAATGGATCGTGGTCACGTGGGCGCGGGCGATGCCGAAGCGCGCGTCGAGCGCCTTCAGCATCGGCGCGATGGCATTGGTGGTGCAGGAGGCGTTCGAGACGATCCGCGCGTCACCCATGGCGCCCTCGTTGGCGCCGAGCACGCAGGTGACGTCGGCGGCCTCGGACGGGCCCGACAGCAGCACCGATTTCGCCCCCGCCAGCAGCCCGGCCTCGGCATGCGGCCGGTTCGAGGCCGCCCCGGTGCATTCGAGCACCACGTCGACATGGCCGAGGTCAAGCTCGCGCAGGTCGCGCGTGGTGTGGAAGGGGATGCGGCGGCCATTGACCACCAGCGCGCCCGGCGCCTCGGTCACGCTGCCGGGGAAGGGGCCGAAGACACTGTCATAGCGGAAGAGATAGGCGCACATCTCGGGCGAGGCGATGTCGTTGATCGCCACCAGCTCGAGATCGGCATGGGCCGGGTCGGTGAGCAGCTGGCGCAGCAGGGTACGGCCGATGCGGCCGAAGCCGTTGATCATGATGCGGGTCATGGCGCCTCCGTGCGGTCTCTGACGGGGCAAGCGATACGCCTCTGCGCCGCGGGGTCAAGCAGGTGGCGGGGTGTCAGCCCATGAACCGGGCGCGGTAGTCGCTCGGGCTCTGGCCGCGCAGGCTGCGGAACCGGCGCGAGAAATAGGCGGGGTCCGAGAAGCCCAGCCGGTAGCCCACCTCGGCCACGGGGATCTGGGTGAAGGCGAGCAGGCGGCTCGCCTCGGTCATCACCTTGCCCTCGATGTAGCGCGAGGCGCTGAGCCCGGTCGCGGCGTGACAGAGCCGGGTGAGATGGCCCGGCGTGATCGCCAGCGCGGCGGCATAGTCCCCGGCGCGCCAGCCCTCGGCGAGATGCGCCGCGATCAGCGCATCGAGCGCCACCATCCTCGGCCCGCCTGGCGCCGCGTCCTCCTCCTCGGGCGCCAGCGCGCAGATTTCGGCAAGGATCGCCTGGGCCAGCGCCACCAGCAGGTTGGCGCGGTAGGGGCCGGGGCGGGCGAAACCGGCGACGAGCTCATCCGACAGCGCCACCAGCGCCTCCGACGCCGCGCCGATCACCGGCCGGGCAAGCCGTGCCGCCAGTGCCGCCGAGGCGGGGCGCATGCTGGCGAGCACCGGCGCGGGGAAGGACAGCACCAGCCCCTCGCTCTGCTTCTGGAATTCGAAGCCATGCACGATCTGTACCGGGATCAGCAGGAACTGCCCATCGTCGAGCGTGCGGCTGACACCGTCGATCCGCACCTCGGCATGGCCCTGCCGCATGAAGAAGACCTGCGTGATTTCCGCGTGCCTGTGCGGAGAAATCACCCAGTCGTGAAGCCTTGCCCGGTCCCAGATGCGCTCGCAATGCACCGTGTCGGGAAAGCCTCCGGTCTCGCCGAAGAGGTCGAAAAGGGGGATGCCGGGACGTAGGGTCATGCATGAATGATACCAGTCTTTGCCGGGCGCGTCTATTCGCCCGAGCCCGCGCGGGGCGTAGTGTGCGCGCAAAGATGGGAGGACCAAGCATGAAAACCGAAGTCGTGATCATCGGCGGGGGCCCCTCGGGCCTGCTGCTCTCGCAGCTCCTGAACAAGGCCGGGGTCGCAACCGTGGTGCTGGAGCGGTCGAGCCGCGAGCACGTGCTCTCGCGCATCCGCGCCGGCATTCTCGAATGGGGCACGGTCGAGCTCTTGCGCGAGGCGGGCGTCGGCGCGCGCATGGATGCCGAGGGCTATCCGCATGACGGCACCTACCTCACCGACGCCGAGCTGATGGTGCACATCGACTTCAAGGGGCTGACCGGCAAGCAGGTCATGGTCTACGGCCAGACCGAGGTGACCCATGACCTCTACGACGCGCAGGACGCCATGGGCACCACGGTGATCCACGGGGTCGAGGACGTGACGATCCACGATCTCGACGCCTCCGAGGCGGCGGTGGAATACACGCTGAACGGCGAGCGCCACCGCATCACCTGCGCCTACGTAGCCGGTTGCGACGGCTTCCACGGCGTCAGCCGCAAGACCATCCCCGAGGAGAAGCGCCGCGAGTTCGAGCGGGTCTACCCCTTCGGCTGGCTCGGGATCCTCTCGCGCACGCCGCCGGTGCATGACGAGCTGATCTACGCCAACTCGCCGCACGGTTTCGCGCTGGCCTCGATGCGCAACGAGAACCTCGTGCGCTACTACGTGCAGGTGCCGCTTTCCGACAAGGTCGAGGACTGGTCGGACGCGCGCTTCTGGACCGAGTTCAAGCGCCGCCTTCCCTCCGAGGCCGCGTCCCGGCTGATCACCGGCCCGTCGATCGAGAAATCCATTGCGCCGCTGCGCAGTTTCGTTTCCGAGCCGCTGCGCTGGGGCCGCCTGTTCCTCGTCGGCGACGCCGCGCATATCGTGCCGCCGACCGGGGCGAAGGGGCTGAACCTTGCCGTGTCGGACGTCTACTACCTGCACGAGGCGCTGATTGCGGCGCTGAAACAAGGCCGGACCGAGGGCGTCGAGGGCTATTCCGAGCGCGCGCTGGCGCGGATCTGGAAGGCGATGCGCTTCAGCTGGCAGATGACCACCATGCTGCACCGCTTCGAGGGCGAGGACAGCTTTGCCGAAGAGATGCGGCGCGCGACGCTCGCGCATCTCGCGGAATCCGAGACCGCGCGCAAGGACCTGGCCGAGAACTACGTCGGTCTGCCGTTTTAGGGTCTCTCCCGCCCGCTCGGGAAATTTTGCAGTCCGTATTCCGGCACGGCCCTCTCACCCGAGAGGGCCGTAATTCATTACGACTATTGACCGGGCTTGCGTCGTGGGCGAGACGGTGCATAGTCGTTTGATGCAAGATTTCCGTAGGGGGATAAAATTTTGCAAGGGATAGGGGAGGCCTTCCGCCTGGCGCTGTCGCTGGTCCTGTCCGGCGAGGCCGATCTCTATGAGATCGTCGGTCTCTCGCTGCAGGTCAGCCTGAGCGCGACCCTGCTCGCCTGCGCCATCGGGCTGCCGGTCGGCGCGCTGGTCGCGGTCAGCCGGTTCCGGGGCAGGGGCCTCGTGCTCATCGTGATGAACGCGCTCATGGGGCTGCCGCCGGTGGTGGTCGGGCTTCTGGTCTATCTCTACCTCTCGCGCTCCGGCCCGCTCGGGTTCCTCGGCCTGCTCTACACGCCCGGCGCGATGATCTTCGCGCAGACCATCCTCATCGTGCCCATCGTCGCCGCCCTGTCGCGGCAGGTGCTGGAAGACCTGCATGCCGAATATGCCGAGCAGTTCCGGTCTCTGTGCCTGACGCGCTGGCAGAGCATCACGACGCTGCTCTGGGACGGGCGCTACGCGCTGCTGACCGTGGGGCTCGCGGGCTTCGGCCGCGCCGTGGCCGAGGTCGGCGCGGTGATCATCGTCGGCGGCAACATCGACCACCTGACGCGGGTGATGACCACGGCCATCGCGCTCGAGACCTCGAAGGGCGACCTGCCGCTGGCGCTGGCGCTGGGGATCATCCTGCTGGTGCTGGCGCTCGGGGTGAACGCCGGGGTGCAGGGGCTGCGGATGACCGCGGCACGGCAGGCCCATGTCTGACCTGCCGATCACCACCGTGCCGCCCATGGCGCGCCCGAAGGACGAGGCCGCCATGCTCCGCCCGCTGCTGCCCCTGCGCGTCTCCGGTCTGCGGCTCTCTGCCGGTGGGGCGGCGCTGCTCGACGGGGTCGAGCTGAGCCTCGCGCCCGGCGGCTGCACGGTGATCATGGGCCCCAACGGCGCGGGCAAGAGCCTGCTCCTGAAGATGCTGCACGGGCTGCTGGTGCCGGGAGACGGCGAGGTCAGCTGGAACGGGCTTCCGGCGGCGCAGGCCACCGCGCGGCAGGCGCTGGTGTTCCAGAAGCCGGTGCTGCTGCGCCGCTCGGTCGCCGCCAACGTGGATTTCGTGCTGAAGACCCGCCGGGCCGACCGCTCGCGCCGCGACGCGCTGCTGCGCGAGGTGGGCCTGCTGCACAAGGCGCGCCAGCCCGCGCGGCTGCTCTCGGGCGGCGAGGCGCAGCGGCTGGCGCTGGCCCGGGCGCTCGCCACCGACCCCGAGGTGCTGCTGCTCGACGAGCCGACCGCCAGCCTCGATCCCGCCTCGGTGCTGGTGATCGAGCGCATCGTGGCGGCGGCGCGGGACCGCGGCACGCGGATCATCTTCGTCACCCACGACGTCGGGCAGGCGCGGCGCATGGCGGACGAGGTGGTCTTCCTGCACCGCGGCCGCGTGGCCGAGCACAGCCGCGCCGACGTCTTCTTCCCCGAACCGCGCAGCCCTGCGGCGCGGGACTATCTCGCGGGCCGGATCGTGCTCTGATCCGCCCCGCCGATGTGCAGCCCAAGTTATTGATTACCAAGACAGAAGGACGTTCCTCATGACCATCGCAAGACTGATCGCCTCGACCGCGCTGACCCTTGGCCTCGCCGGTGCCGCCTTTGCGCAGGACCAGTCGATCATCGTGCAGTCGACCACCTCGACCGCGAACTCGGGCCTCTACGACTACCTGCTGCCGATCTACACCGGCAAGAGCGGCGTCACCGTCAACGTCGTCGCCGTGGGCACCGGCCAGGCGATCAAGAACGCCGAGAACTGCGACGGCGACCTGCTGCTGGTCCACGCCAAGGCGTCGGAAGAGAAATTCGTCGCCGACGGCTTCGGCACCCAGCGTACGGATCTCATGTACAACGACTTCGTCATCGTCGGCCCCGAGGCCGATCCGGCGGGCGTCAAGGGCATGACCGACGTCGAGGCGGCGTTGACCAAGATCTCCGAAACCGGCGCGCTCTTCGCCTCGCGCGGGGATGACAGCGGCACCTACAAGAAGGAAATCGAGCTGTGGAAGGCGGCCGGGATCGACCCCAAGGCCGCCTCGGGCGAGTGGTACCGCGAGACCGGCTCGGGCATGGGCGCGACGCTGAACACCGGCATCGGCATGGGCGCCTACGTGCTCACCGACCGCGCCACCTGGATCAGCTTCGAGAACAAGCAGGATTACGCGATCGAGGTCGAGGGCGACGAGGAGCTCTTCAACCAGTACGGCGTGATCCCGGTGAACCCCGAGAAATGCCCGACGGTGAAGATCGACCTGGCGCAGGGCTTCGCGGACTGGCTGCTTTCGGACGAGGGCCAGCAGACCATCGCGGACTACAAGATCGACGGCCAGCAGCTGTTCTTCCCCAACGCGCCGAAGAACTGATAGGGTCCGGGGGCGGCGCAGTGCCGCCCCCAACTTCTTCCGGACCAGATGACTGACCCGCAGATCCCGCCCCACGAATACCTCACGGTCCGCGAACTGGCCGATCTGCTGCGTCTCAAGGAGCGCAAGATCTACGATCTTGCCGCCTCGGGCGAGGTGCCCTGCTCCCGCGCCACCGGCAAGCTGCTCTTTCCCGCCGCCGAGATCCGCGCCTGGATCGAGGGCGCGCAGAGCGGCGGTCTCGCGGCGGTGTCCGCGCCGCGGCCCGGCGTGTTTCTCGGCAGTCATGACCCGCTGCTTGACTGGGCGATCCGCCAGTCGCGCTGCGGGCTTGCGACCTATTTCGACGGCTCGCTCGACGGGCTTTCGCGCTTTGCCGCGGGTGAGGGCGTGGCTTCCGGTCTGCACCTGCGCGACGCCGAGGGCGGCTGGAACCGCAGCGCCGCGCGCGAGGCTGCCTCGGGGCAGAACGCCGTGCTGGTCGGGTTTGCCATCCGCCGCCGCGGGCTGGTGCTGCGCGCGGACGGGCCCGGGCCGAAGGGGCTCGGGGATCTCGCCGGGCTGCGACTCGCGCCGCGGCAGGAAAGCTCCGGCACCGCCGCGCTGCTGCGCGATCTTGCCGCCGAGGCGGGGCTCGACCTCGGCACCGTCACCCTCACCCCGCTCGAGCGGACCGAGGACGAGGCGGTGCAGAGCGTGCGCCGCGGCGAGGCGGACGTGACCTTCGGGCTCGAATCCGTCGCGCGCAGCTACGGCCTGCCCTTCGTGCCGGTGATCGACGAGCGTTTCGACCTGCTCGTCGACCGCAAGGCCTGGTTCGATCCGCCGCTGCAGACGCTCGTGGAGTTCTGCCGCTCCGAGACCTTCCGCAGCCGTGCCGAAAGCCTCGGAGGCTATGACCTGTCGGGGCTCGGCGAGGTGGTCTGGAACGCCTAGCGCAGCGCCGATTTCATCGCGGCCTCGGGGAAGCAGGTGGCGGGACGGCCCTGCGCCTCCTGCCAGCGGCCGATCGAGCGGCGGGTCTTGAACCCCGGCAGCCCGTCGGCGCCGCCGACGTCATGGCCCATGCGCTCGAGCGCGCGCTGCATCGCCGCGACATCCGAACGGTAGAGCCC
>NZ_CP123385.1:1627500-1753350 GCF_040409955.1 Salipiger sp. H15 | reverse complement strand
CTGGTTCTTCCCTGTTGGGTTTCTCTCTGTTGGGGCGGATATTGTCCCCCGGCGCGCGACCGGGTTCAGGCCTCCGCCAGCAGCCCGAGATCCGTCATGATGGTTTCCAGCTCGGCGCGTTTGGCCTCGGGCAGAGGCAGGCGCGGCGGGCGCGGATCGCCCATCGGGCGTCCGACCATCTTCATCGCGGCCTTGGTGGCCGAGACGTAAAGGTCGCCCGCCAGCGCGTTGATCAGCGGCAGGCTTTTCACGTAGAGGTCGCGACCCTCTCCGGAGCCGTCGACCGTCCGCTCGAAGGTTTCAGCCGAGAGTTTCGGCGCAATGTTGGACATGACCGAGCTGTAGCCCTCGGCGCCCGCCAGGTAGCTCTCCCAAGGGTAGTAGCCGGCGAAGACGGTCATCCGGCCCTTGCAGGCCTCGAGCAGCTCGGTCACCCGGTGCACGTTCTTCGACGTGTCCTTGATGTAGGAGATGTTGTCGACTTCCGAGAGCCGCCCGACCAGCGCCGCGCTCAGGTCGACGTTGGCGGTGAACGGGTTGTTGTAGAGCATCACCGGGATCGACAGCGCCTCGGCGACGCGGGTGAAGTGCACCACCAGCTCGGCCTCGGTCGGCGAGGAGTAGTAGGGCGGCACCAGCATCACGCCGTCTGCGCCCAGCTCCTCGGCCTCGCGGCTCAGCGAGACCGCCTCGTCGGTCCATTCCGCGGCGGTGCCGATCAGCACCGGCACCCGGCCCGCGGCCTGCCGGATCACCGTCTCGGCGACGGCGGTGCGCTCGTCGCGGGTGAGCGAGAGGAACTCGCCGGTGCTGCCGAGCGGGATGAGGCCATGCACCCCCTCCTCGATCTGCCAGTCGACGTATCCGCGCAGCGCGTCGAGGTCGACGCGGCCCTCCGCATCGAAGGGCGTGACGCAGACGGTGTAGCTCCCCTTGAAGGTCATTCTTGTCCTTTCCGGCATCTCAGTCGCCGATCCAAAATTCTTGCAGTCACGTTTGATCTGATCAGATAATGAGTCAACACATCCCCCCAACGGCGCCCCTCCCCGCGCCCCTTTCCCAAGGAGACACCCCATGCCCTTCATCGAGATCATCGACCGCGACGCCACCGAGGAAATACGGGCGGTTGCGACGAAAGACATGACCGATGGTCTCTGCCAGGCCTTCGGGATCAAGCCGGAAATCGTCACCTGCTATTATTTTTCGGCCCCCAACTATTCCTACGGACATGCTGGAAAATACGGCGAAAACGCTGAAAACTTCCGCATGTTCATAAAAGTCCACGCTTTCCCGAGGCCGCAGGAGGCCAAGGAGTCGGCCGCGCGGGCGATCACCGGGGCGGCGGTGCGGGCCTACGGCGCCTCGCCCAAGGACGTCATCGTCTACTTTTTCGACCGCGACCCCTCGGACGCGTTCCATGCCGGGGTCGCCTCGGCTTGACCCGGCGCCGCCAGCCTGTGTAGCTGATGATCAGATAATATCAGCATCACCCGACAGGAGATCAGATTGGATCAGTTCTATTCCGAAGAGCAGCGCATGGTCCGCGACACCGCGCGCCGGCTCTCCGACGACGTGGTCGCCCCCGCGGCGGCCGCCATCGACCGCGACGACGAATTCCCCCGCCCGGTCTACGAAGCGCTCGCCGAGCAAGGGCTTTTCGGCGTCGCGCTGCGCGAGGAGGCGGGCGGCGTCGGGCTCGACGCCATGGCCGCCTGCATCGTCATGGAAGAGATCGCGCGCGGCTCGGGCGCGGTCGGCAATGCCTTCGCGATTCCCGTCGAGGCGGCGCTCTTCCTCGACCACCACGGCTCGGACCAGCACAAGGCGCTGATTCCCGGCATCCTCGAGGGCAAGGTGATTCCCGCAACCGCGGTCACCGAGCCCGACCACGGCTCGGATGTCGCCGCGATGAAGACCTCCGCCCGTCGCGACGGTGATGAATATGTCATCAAGGGCACCAAGGCCTGGGTCACTTTCGGGCAGGTCGCCGACGTGATCATGGTCTTCGCCAAGACCGATCCCGAGGCCGGGCACCGGGGCATTTCCTGCATTCTCGTCGAGACCAACCGTCCCGGCGTGATCCGCGGCAAGTCCGAGGAACTGCTCGGCATGCACGGGCTCGCCGAATGCATGGTCAGCTTCGACGAGGTGCGCGTGCCGGTCACCAACCTGATCGGGCCGGAGCACGGCGCCTTCAAGATGGCGATGGAGAACTTCAACTTCTCGCGGCTGATGATGTCGTCGATGGCGCTCGGCATGGCGCAGGCGGCGATGGAGGATGCCATCGCCTATGCCAATGACCGCAAGCAGTTCGGCAAGCCGATCTTCGAGCATCAGGCGGTGCAGTTCATGATCGCCGACATGGCCAAGGACATCGCCGCCGCGCGGCTGCTGATCCACAACGCCGCCAGGCTCTACGATGCCGGCAAGCCGATCGCGCTCGAAGCGGCGCAGGCCAAGCTCTTCACCACCGACATGGCGCAGGTGCACATCTCGAACGCGCTGCAGATCCATGGCGGCAACGGCTACTCGCGCGAGTTCCGGGTCGAGCGCCTGTTCCGCGACGTGCGGCTGAGCCAGATCTACGAGGGCACCAACCAGATCCAGCGCATGATCATCGCGCGGCAGGTGCAGAAGGCCTACGCATGAACCTCTCCTACGAAGACGTCGAGATCGGCCGCAGCTACACCACGCCGGACCACGAGATCACCGTGGCGGACATCGCGGACTTCTGCCGGCTGACGCGCGACCACCACCCCCTGCACACCGACGAGGCCTATGCGAAGGAGGCCGGTTTCCCGGGCATCATCGCCCACGGGCTCTACGGCCTGTCGCTGATGGAGGGGCTGAAGACCGAGCTCAGGCTCTACGAAGAAACGTCGATCGCCTCGCTCGGCTGGAACGACGTGCGCTTCCGGCACCCGATCGTCGCCGGGGATACGGTGCACGTCGAGATGGAGTTCACCGCCAAGCGCGAGAGCGGCTCGCGCCCTGCCGGAATTATCACCGAAGCGGTGCGGCTTCTGCGCGCTGACGGCACGTTGCTCATCGACGCCGAGCATATCTCCTTGATCCGCAAGAGCCCCTGACGGAAAGTCGCGCCATGCCAAACGAAGTGCTTGCCCTCGATGCCGCCCAGAACTCCGTGGACCAGGCCACCCGCCTGATCCGCGAGGACATCCTTTCGGGGCGCATCGCCCCCGGCGAACGGCTGAAGACCGCGGAACTGGCCAAGCGGCTCGGCTTCTCGACCATGCCGCTGCGCGAGGCGTTGCGGAAGCTCGAGGGCGAGGGGCTCGTCGCCATCGAGCCCAACCGCGGCGCGACCGTGCGCCAGCTCGACCGGGCCTACATCACCGACCTCTTCGAGCTGAACACCGAGCTGCGCATCTTCGCCGTGCGGCGCGGCATGGCGGCGCTGACGCTGGAGCGGATCCGCGAGTTGGAGACGCTCGCGGCCGAGTACCGCGCGCATCTCGACGCGGGCGAGGATCTGGAGGCCATCGACACCAACCGCCGCTTCAACGCGCGGCTGGTGGAGTACGGCGGCAACCGCGAGGCGCTGCGGGTGTTCCTGCGCGGCTGGGACACGATCTTCGCCTTCCGCCGCGGCTACGGCTACGGCACCGGGCGGCGGCGGGTCATGGCCGAGGAGATGCAGCTGCTGATCGACGCGCTGCGCCGGCAGGACGCGGGCGCGGCCGAGGCGATCCTGCGGATGCAGAACGCCGCGATGATGGAAGACCTCGTCTCGCGCATCGCGCCCGAGGGCTGAACGCTCGGAAGACCGCCCGCTTCCCGGCGGGCGGCGTCACGCGCCGTCGTCGAGCTCCAGCCAGAGCTTGCCCGCGCGGTAGCCGCCGCGCACGAGGTGGCCCTCGCGCGCGATCTCGGGATGCGCCTCGGCCCAGTCGCGATAGCGGTCGTTGGTGATGATCCGCGCGCCGCGCCCACGCGCGGCCTTGAGTATGACCTGATCCGCCGGAATGCCCTTGGACACGACCGTCACGCGGTCACGCGGCAGCCCGAGCAGCCTGCCGAGCTCGGCATTGTTCTGATACCTGCCGACCAGCTTGTAGCCGACGTTGGCATCGAAGACGACGCCGGGGGTGAAGCCGCGAGCCCGCAATGCATCCACCGCCTCGCGCACCGCGGCGAGCTCCGGATCGCCGCCGCGCCAGTACATGATGTTCGAGCCGTCGAGGATGATCGGCCTTCCCCGCGACGGTCTCCGCGCCGGGCCCCGCGCCCGCTCCGGCCAGGCCCGCAGCAGCAGGATCAGGCTGGCAAGCGCGCAGGGGATCGCAAGCAGGGCGACATCGGTAAGGCCGGGCTGGGAAAGGGCCGCGACGAGCCCGGTCAGCGAGGCGGCAAGAAGGAGAAGTGGCACGATCATGGCGGAACGCTATTTCAGTTCCCACATTCTGCCAAGGGATTGAAGGACCCTGCGAATCCGGCACGCGGCCAGGTGTTGCGGGCGGGCCTAGGCAGGGCCCGCCCGTGCCGCCCGGTCAGGTCCCGAAGGCCCGGCTGGTGCCGCGCTCGAGGTAGACGCCCGCGTCCGGCGCGCCGGTCACCTCGCCCTCCTCGAAGATGGTCTTGCCGCGCAGGATGGTGCGCACCGGCCAGCCGGTCACGTCCAGTCCCTCGTAGGGCGTGTAGTCGCAGTCGTGGTGCAGGAGGCTCTGCGAGATGGTCACCTCGCGCGCCGGATCCCAGAGCGTGATGTCGGCATCGGCACCCACCGCGATCGTGCCCTTGCGCGGGTAGAGGCCGAAGAGCTTGGCGGGGTTGGTGGCGGTCAGCGCAACGAAGCGCTCGATCGGGATGCGGCCCTTCGCGACCCCTTCCGAGAAGAGGATCGGCAGCCGGGTCTCGATGCCGGGGATGCCGTTCGGCACCCAGCGGAACGAGCTGCGCGCGCCCTCCACGTCCTTGCCCTTGGAATCCTCGAAGCGGAACGGGCAATGGTCGGACGAGAAGATGTCGAAGGTGCCGTCGCGCAGCCCCTCCCAGATCGCCTTCTGGCTGTCCATGTCGCGGGGCGGCGGCGAGCAGACGTACTTGGCCCCCTCGAAGTCCATGTTCAGCCCCTTGAGGTCCTCGGCGGTCAGCGTGATGTACTGCGGGCAGGTCTCGGCCCAGATGTTCATGCCGCGCCGCTTGGCCCACTGGATCTGCTCCATCGGATCGCGCCCCGAGACATGCACGATGGTGATCGGCACGTCGGTCAGCTCGGCGTGGGAGATGGCGCGGTGCGTCGCCTCGCGCTCGACCGACTGCGGGCGGCTCTCGGCGTGGTAGTAGGGCGCGGTCTTGCCCGCCTCCTCCAGCCGCTTGGCCATGTAGCGGATCGCGTCGTAGCCCTCGGCATGGACCATGACCATGGCCTTCTCGCGCCGGGCCACGTCGAAAACGTCGAGCAGCTGCGCGTCGTTCAGAACCATGTCGTCATAGGTCATGAAGACCTTGAACGAGGTGTAGCCGGCCTTGACCAGCGCCGGCAGCTCCTGCCCCAGCACCTGCGGCGTGGGGTCGGTGATGATCAGGTGGAACGAGGTGTCGACGTGGCATTTGCCTTCCGCCGCCTCGTGATAGGCCTGCACCGCCTCGCGCAGCGACTGGCCCTTCTGCTGCAGGGCAAAGGGCATGACGGTGGTGTTGCCGCCCGCCGCGGCCGAGCGCGTGCCGCTCTCGAAGCCGTCGGCCATGACCACGCCGCCGCCCTGGTGCTGGGCGAGGTGGACATGGGCGTCGATGCCGCCCGGAAGCGCCAGAAGCCCCGCGGCGTCGATCTCCTCGCGCGCGGGGCCGACATCCTCGGCGATGGTGACGATGCGGCCGTCCCTGATGCCGATCTCGGCGCGGATGCGGTCGGCGGCGGTGACGATCTCGGCGTTGCGGATGGCGGTATCGAGCATGTTCGGGTCTTTCGTGAGAGTCTGATCGGGCCCGCGGCGGATAGGGAGGGGAACACCGCGGGCCCGAAGGTCAGCTTACTGGGTCAGGGCTTCGAAGAGAGCCTTCTGGCCTTCGGTCGTAAGCTGGCTTTGGTAGAGCGGCTGCGAGGCTTCGATGAAGGGCGCGGTGTCCGGCGTGGTGATGTTGACGCCATGCTCCTTGAAGCTGTCGATCAGCGGCTGTTCCTGGTCGACGACGTACTGGCGCTGCCAGGCGGCGGCCTCGGATCCGGCTTCCATCAGCGCGGTCTGGATCTCGGCGGGCAGCGCGTCGAACGTGTCCTTCTTCATGGTCACCGGCGCGGTCATGTTGAGCCAGCCGACCAGCGCGAAATCGGGCGCGACCTCGTAGAACTTCATGCCGTCGTAGCCGGTCGAGGCACCCTCGGCCCCGTCGACCACGCCCGATTGCAGCGCGCCGTAGAGCTCGGCGTAGGACATCGGCGTGGGGTTGGCGCCATAGGCACGGAAGGCCTCGACGTGGATCGGGTTCTGCATGGTGCGGATCTTCATGCCCGCGAGGTCCTCCATGCTCTCGACCGGCTTCGAGGTCATCAGGTGGCGGATGCCCGAGGAGAAGACGGCGAGCAGTTGGAAGCCCGAGCCGTTGGCCGAGGATTCCATCATGTCCCAGTTGGCATCGACCTTCTCGCCGAGCGCCGGGATCGAGGGGAAGAGGAACGGCAGGTCGAAGACCTTGTAGTCCTCGACGTAGTTCGAGAGCATCGCGTTCGAGGTCATGCCCATGTCGAGCGAGCCGAGCATCACGCCCTCGACGGTCTGCTGCTCGTCGCCGAGCTGGCCGCCGGCGTAGATTTCCAGCGTGGCGGCGCCGCCGGATTTGGCCTCGAGCAGCTCCTTCATCTTCTGCAGGCCCATGTCCTGCACCTCGCCCGCGGCGTTGGTGTGGGCGACCTTGAAGGTGTAGTCCGCGGCGAAGGCGGGGGCCGAAACGAGCGCGGCCAGCGCCGCGATGGTGGTGAGAACCCTGTTGGACATCTTTGTTTTCTCTTTGGTTGAAGTTGCGTGAGTGGTGGAGGGGCGGCGCCCCGCGGTTAGAGCAGGACCGAGGGAAGCCAGAGGGAAATCGCGGGCACGAAGGTCACGAGCAGCAGCGCCACCAGCATGCAGCCGAGCGGCAGCCAGACCTTGCGCGAGACCTGCTCGATGCGGCGGCCGGCGACGCTGGCCGCGACGTAGAGGCAGATGCCGTAGGGCGGCGTGATCAGCCCGATCGACAGGTTCAGCGCGGTGATCACCCCGAACTGCACCGGGTTGATGCCGTAGCTCTGCGCCATGGGCAGCAGGATCGGCAGCAGGATCAGCACCGCCGAGATGCTCTCCATGAACATGCCGACGACGAGCAGCAGCAGGTTCACGATCAGCAGGAAGACGATCGGGTTGTCGGTGACCCCGGTCAGCCAGCCCTTCAGCATCGCCGGGAAACCCTGCGTCGCGATGATCCAGGTGAAGACCGAGGCGGTGGCGATGATGATCAGCACCGTGGCCGAGAGGCTGATCGCCCGCAGGAAGATCCGCGGCAGGTCGCGCGGCTTCAGCTCGCGGTAGATGCACATGGTGACGAAGAGCGTGGTGAAGAGCGCGACGCAAGCCGCCTCGGTCGCGGTGAAGACGCCGCCGACGATGCCGCCGATGATCACCACCGGCACCAGCAGGCCGGGGGCCGCGTCGATGAAGCCGGCGCGCAGGCGCTTGAGGGTGAAGGCCTCCTTGTCGCGGTAGGCCTCGCCGCCGCGGCGGGCGTAGAGCCAGCAGCCGACCATCAGCCCGACCATGACCAGCAGGCCCGGCACGATGCCGCCGAGGAACATGGCGCCGATCGACTGGTTCGAGGTGATGGCGATGACGATCATCACGATCGACGGCGGGATGATCGAGGCGAGCGAGCCCGAGGCCGCGATCACCGCCGAGGCAAGGTCGATGTCGTAGCGCCGCTTGCGCATCTCCGGCGTCATCACCGCGCTGATCGCCGCCGTGTCCGCCGAGCCCGAGCCCGAGATCGCCGCGAGCCCGGTGCCGGTGACGATCGAGACCATGTAGAGCGAGCCGGTGATCCAGCCGACGAGCGCGCTGGCGAGGTTGACGAAGCGCCTTGCGATGCCCCCCGCCTCCATCAGAAGCCCCGAGGCCACGAAGAAGGGGATCGCCATGAGGGTGAAGGAACTGATCCCGCCATAGACCCGCTGCGCCACGATCGAGATCGGTGCCGTCGTTGTCAGCTCGATCGCCAGCAGCGCGGCGATGCCGAGCGCGAGGACGATGGGCGTGCCCGAGATCAGCAGGACGAGAAAGCCGCCGCCAGCCCAGATCATGCTGCGCCCTCCTGCCCGGCGTCGGCCGCGCCGCGGCGCGGGTCGAGCACGCGCGGCAGCGTGGTCACCGCGAATTCGATCAGGAAGTAGCCGAAGCCCACCGGCAGCGCCATGTAGGGCACCGCCATCGGGATGCGCAGCGCCGGGGACTTGACCACGAAGCCGATGGCCAGCATCGACAGCGAGCCGACGACCACCACGCCGAGGAACCACAGCCCCAGCAGCAGCCCCGCCCCGTTGCACAGGCGCTGCACCGGCAGCGGCGCCTTGCGGATCACCATGTCCACTCCGACGTGCTGGTTGTGGCGCATCGCGATCCCGGCGCCGAGCAGCGTCAGCCAGACCTGCGCGAAGGTGGCGGTCTCCTCGCTCCAGGCGATCGAGTAGTTGAAGACGTAGCGGCCGATGATCTGCACCGCGATGGCGCAGGCCATGTAGGCGAGCAGCAGCAGCGCCACCCCGTCCACAAGCCGCCGCAACGCGGTCAGGCCCAGCCCGAGAAATCTGATCAAGTTCTGAAGCACCGCACCATCGTGCAGCTTTGTCGCTCCGCTGTTGCCGGACGCCCGATCAAGCATGGCGCACCTCCTTCTGTCTCGACGCTGCGCGGGTAGCCAAAAGCGGACCACGCGTCACGATTGTCGGTTTTGAACTGAGGTTACCGGCATCGGCGCACCGGAGAAGGCTTGGGTCTATAAATTTCGTAATAGGAACTATTTAACGCCCCGATTTTCCGAATATTCCGGAAAAATCTGATCTACCATTCCGATAACACAAAAGCGAACAGATCAAAAAGCGATCAATCAATGAGTATCAGATCAAATATCGGGCAGGAAGAAAACACCCTTCGGCCCCGCTTCGGCCTCGCCTTCTGCCTTCTCGGGCGGGCCGAGGCAATCCTGCTCGCGCGCGGGGCGGGATTCGACTTCGCGGTGATCGACATGGAGCACGGGCCGCTGGGGCTCGGCGATCTCGGGCAAGCGGCGGCGGCAGGGATCGCGTCGGGCCTGCCGGTCTTCGGGCGGGTCACCGGGCCTTCGTCGCCGGACATCGCGCGCGTGCTCGACTGCGGCGCGACGGGGGTGATCGTGCCGCATGTGGACAGCGCCGAGGACGCCGCGCGCATCGCGCAGGCTTGCCGCTTCGCGCCGCGCGGCGGGCGCGCCCTGCCCGGCCCGCTGCCCGTTCTGGACTACCGCGTGCTGCCCGCGGCGGAGCTGACCGACGGGGCCGAGCGGCGGGTCGAGGTGATCGCGATGATCGAAAGCGCCGCAGCGCTGGCGGCGGTGGAAGAGATCGCCGCGACCCCGGGCATCGACATGCTGATGATCGGCAGCAACGACCTTGCCGACGGCATCGGCCGGCGCGGCGATCTTGCGCATCCCGAGGTGCTGGCGGCCTTCCGGCGCATCGCCGGGGCGGCGCGGCAGGCCGGCATCGGGTTCGGGGTGATGGGGCTGCCGGCTGCGCTGGTGCAGGGCCACGCGCTCGATCTCGGCGCCGCGACGTTGGTCGCGACGAACGAGACCAACCTGATCGTCGAGGGCGGCGCGGCGATCCTGCGCGATCTGCGCGGCAAGCTCAGCCCTGCAGCGGGCGCAGGCTCTCGGCCCTGACCTCGGCAAGCCGGATCGCCACCCTCTCGCGGAAGGCCTTGATGAAGCGCTGGGTCTGCCGCGAGGGTGGCTTGGTCCGCGACATGGCGGCGCAGAGGTCGAAATGGATCTCGGGGCCATAGGGGCGGATCACCAGCCCCGGGCGCATGGCGGTGAAGGCGGAAAGCTCGTCCACCAGCGCCACGCCCCAGCCGTCGCGCACGATGCGCGCTGCGGCGTTCATGAAGCGGGTCTCGATGGTCGGGCGGTAATCCTGCCCGCGGGCGCGGAAGCTGTCGGCCAGCATCAGCCCGATGCGGTTGGCGACCTGCGGGCCGACCATCGGCCGCTCGGCAAGGTCCTTGGGGTTCACCACCTCGAGCTTGGCCAGCGGATCGCTCTCGTCGCAGAGCACCACCGGGCGCAGCTCGTCTATCAGCTCGTAATCCAACGCCTGCCGCTCGAAGGGCGAGAGTGCGAAGGCCACGTCGGCGACGCTGTTCTCGACCACCTGCAGCACGCTGTCGAGCGGCCGCGTCTCTAGCGAGATCTGGATGCGCGGGTATTCCCGCGCATAGTCGGCGATCACCCGGGGCAGCACCGCCTCGCTCAGCTCGGCGGTGGAGGCGATGCGGATGCGGCCGATCCGCCCCATCCGCAGGTCCGCCGCGCGCTGGTTGACCGCGTCGCGCAGCAGGAAGAGCGGCTCGGATTCCTCGAGCAGGATCAGCGCTTCCTCGGTGGGGGACAGGCGGTTGCTCACCCGCTCGAAAAGCGGGAACCCCAGCACCGTCTCGATGTGGCGGATGGTGTTGGAGATCGAGGGCTGCGACATGCCGAGGCGTTCCGCCGCGCCGACGGTGGTGCGATACTGCACCACGGCGCGCAGGATCTCGAGCTGCCGGAGGTTCAGCATGTCGCCGATCGGATATCCCTGCACCGGCGGTCGCGCGCCGGCCCTTTCCTGTCCCAAGCCGCCGCCTCAGCTCTGCGTCAGGCGGATCCGGTGGAAGTTCCGCACCTTGTCGCTGAAGGGCCCGAACCCCTTGATAGCATTGAACTCAGGCGTTTCATAGGCCTCGGGCCCGGTGATCGTGTAGATCGCCACGTGCCGCGGGCCGCCCTCGATGCACTTCTCGCGGCGGGCGTCGAGCCAGCCCGGGCAGGCAAGGATGTCGGGCAGGTGCCTGGTCTCGTACCAGGTGTCGAAGGCGGCCTCGTGCTCGGGGTCGATGTCGACGAAGACGATGTGGGTTTGCAGTTGGGTCACAGGATCAGGTCCAGGCAGGGGCGCAGGGCGGTCATCAGGGCGTCGAGCTCGGAGCGCTCGATGCGCGGGGTCGGGGCGCGGCAGGCGGGGCTGTCGATCCGGCCAAGCTCGGCAAGGCAGGCCTTGAGCCGGGCGGCGGCAAGGTGGCCGGGCGCGGCATAGACCAGCTTGGCAAGGTCAAAGAGCGCCTCGTGGATCACCCGCGCCTCGTCGATCTCGCCGGCGCGCACATGCGCGTCGAGCGCGGTGATCAGCTCGGGCACCAGCGCCGAGAGGCTGACCGCCGAGCCGTCGCTGCCAAGCAGGAAGCAGGGAAAGAGATGCTCGTCGCCCGAGGCCATGACGGCGACGTCCGGGCGCATCTCGCGGGCGATGCGGCGGGTGACCTCGTAGGCCTTGGTCTCCCAGCTGCCTTCCTTGATGCCCACGACGCTGTCGATCTCGAGCAGCCGGCGCAGCACGTCGGGCGTGTAGGCGAGCCTGAACGAGCCGACCGAGCCCTGGAACAGGTAGACCGGCGCGCCGGTCGCCTCGGCGATGCCGCGGTGATGCGCGACGATGGCGCGCGGGTCGGCCCCGAGCGCCCAGGAGAAGGGCGCGAAGACCATCACCGCGTCGGCCCCGGCCTTGAGCGCGGCCTGCGCGTCGGCGGCGGCGGTGGCGGTGCTCTCGGCGCTGACCGCGGCGAGGATGCGGCGCTTGCCAGCCACCTCGCGGGCGATGCGCACCACCTCGGCCTGCTCGGCGCGGGTCATGTAGATGCCCTCGCCCGCGTGGCCGTTGAGCAGCAGGCCCGCCTGCCCCGGATCGGAAAGCACGGTCTCGAAATGGCGCACGAGGCTGGCGCGGTCGAGCGCGCCCTCCCCGGTCATCGGGCAGATCGTCGCAGCGTAGAGTCCGCCGTGGCGCACGGTCATCAGAGAACCTCCGCCGCGATCAGCGCCATGCGCACGCCTTCGCGGACGGCCTCGGACTGCGGCAGGAGCGGCAGGCGCGGCGCGGCATTCCTGATCACGCCCATCATCTGCAGCCCGTCCTTCATCCGGGTGTGCATGTCGACCACCGGCGCGGGGCCGTAAATCGCCCGCACCACCGGGTAGAGCCGGTCATTGGCGGCGCGCATCTTCGCCAGATCCATCTCCTCGGAGGCCCGCCAGAGGTCCGCCAGCAGCCCCGGTACGAGGCTGGCGAGCCCCGACAGGATGCCGTCGCCGCCTAGTGCCACCTGCGCGAAGAACCAGTGGAAGTTCGACGGCAGGATCGCGGTATCCGGCCCCGCGGCCTTCACCGCGCGGCGGTTCTCGTCATAGGCCAGCAGCGTCGCCGAGCCTTCCTTGATCGCGATGACCTCGGGGATCTGCGCGATCTCGGCCAGCACCGGCGTCGAAAGCCCGAAGCCCGAGGCGATGGGGAACTGGAAATGCGAGAGCGGCATCTGGATCTCGCGCGCCAGCAGCTCGTACATCCGCACCGCGGCGGCGGTGTTTGCGTTGCCGCCCCCCAGCGCCTCGGGCGGGAAGATCACCGCGACATCGGCCCCGGCCTCGCGCAGCGCCTCGGCCTGCCGCAGCGCGTCGGGAATGCCGGTGGGCACGATGCCGGCGAGCAGCGGGCGGCCCGCGCCGATGTGGTCGCGGGTGCGGCGGATCACCTCGATCTTCTCGGCATCGGTGAGCGCGGTCGCCTCTCCGGCGTGGCCGTTGACGAAGACGCAATCGGTGGTCGCCGGTTGGGCGCAATGGTCGAGCACGGCGGCATAGCCGTCCCAGTCGATCGCACCCGCCTCGTCGAAGGGCAGCACGGTTGCAACGGTGATGCCGCGAAGATCCTTGCCGGTCAGGGTCATGTGGTCACTTTCTTTCTGGGGAATTTCAGCGTGGCGTCGACCTTCAGCACCTCGACGCCCTCCTCGTTCTTCGCGCTGGCCTGCCAGTCGACGGTGCGGCTCTCCTCGTCCTTGGCGGAGATCCAGATGTCGAAGGTGATCGTGTCGCCGTAGCGCACCGCGCCGGTGAACCAGAAGCTGTCGCGGATCGACACGCCGAGCGTGCCGACAAGCTCGGCCGTGAGCACCGAGGTGCAGATGCCCGCCACGAGGATGCCGGGCGCGAGGCGCGTGCCGAAACGGGTGCCCGAGGCATAGTCCTCGTCCACGTGCACCGGGCCGAAATCCCCGGTGCAGGCGATGTACATGGCGCCGTCGGCCTCGGTGATCGTCTTCGAGACGCTCACCCGGTCGCCGACGCCTAGCTCGTCGATCTGGCGGATGTCATACATCGGCGGCCTCCGGTGCGGCCACCTCGACAGCAACGGGTGCAAGCCGTGCCTCGCCCTCGATCACCTGCTCGTCGCCGACCGTGCCCGACAGGAGGCAGGTGAGCGTGCCGTTGGTCGCGCCGATCGTGGCGGTGGCGGCCAGCGTCTCGCCGAGCGTCAGCGCGCGCGAGAAGCGGAAGGAGATCGCCGCGATGCGCCAGCCGGGACCGGCGAGCCGTGCGAGCGCCGTGGTGAAGAGCGCGCCGGCGGCCAGCTCGAACACCGCCATGTCGGCAAGCCCCTGCGCCTGCGCCTGCCGGCGGTCGACGTAGAGCCCGCCGAGGTTGCCCGAGATGCCGGTGAAGAAGCCCTGCTCGGCGACGCTCATCGTCTTGCGGAAGGTGACCGACTGGCCGGGCTGGGGAAGATCCTGTGTCATCGAGGTCTCGTCTCGTCTGGCGGGGGACGCCGGGGGCCAGCCCCCCGGACCCCCCGGAGTATTTTCGGAAAGATGAAGGGCGGGTCAGAGGGTGAGGCCGCGCTTGATCACCGAGCGGGCGATCAGCATGCGGTGCACTTCCGAGGTGCCGTCGTAGATGCGGGTGACGCGGGCGTCGCGGTAGATGCGCTCGAGCGGCAGCTCCTTGGTGAAGCCGTAGCCGCCGAAGACCTGGATGCCGCGGTCGGCGACGCGGCCGAGCATCTCGGAGGCCTGCACCTTGACCATCGAGACCTTGTCGCGCGGGTCGAGCCCCTGGTCGACCTCCCAGGCGGTGTTGAGCACCATCATCCGGGTGGCGAAGATCTCCATGGCGCTGTCGGCGATCATCTGCTGGACCATCTGGAACTCGCCGATCGGCTGGCCGAACTGCTGGCGGGTGGCGGCATGCTCGCGCATCATCTCGAGCACGCGGCCCGCCATGCCCACGGCGCGCGCGCCGATGTGGCCGAGGCGGATGCCGCCGACATTGGCCATCATCACCTTGAAGCCGTTGCCGACCTCGCCGAGCACATTGCCCTTCGGGATGCGCACGTCGTCGAAGACCAGTTCGGCATGGCCGTAGCCGCGGTGGCCCATCATCGGCTGGTTGCGCATGACCTTGAAGCCGGGCGTGCCCTTGTCGACGATGAGAAGCGTGATGCCGCCGCGGGCGCGCTTCTCGGCATCGGTGACCGCCATGACGATGACGTAGTCGGCGATGTCGCCGTCCGAGATGAAATGCTTGGTGCCGTTCAGCACCCACTCGTCGCCGTCGAGATGGGCGTTGGTCCGGATCGCCGCCGCGTCCGAGCCCGCGCCGGGCTCGGTGATCGCCATGGCGCAGATCTTGTCGCCCTTGACGGTGGGATAGAGGTATTTCTCGCGCACCTCGCCCTCGAAGGCCTCGAGCATCGGGTAGACCTGCCCGAAGATGCGCCGGATCAGCGCGTCCGAGGTCTGGCCGAGCTGCTCCTCGACGAGGCACATGTCCATGACGCCAAGCCCCGCGCCGCCGACCTCCTCGGACATGTTCATCGCGTAGAAGCCCAGTTCCTGCGCCTCGGCCTTCACCGAAGCCAGCTTTTCGGGCGGGATCCGCGCGGCCTCTTCGGTTTCCTGCTCGAGCGGCTGGACCTTCTCGCGCACGAAGCGGCCGACCGCGTCGGTGACCATCTTCATCTCGTCGGAGATCGTGAAATCCATCTGTGCTGTCCTGTTGGCTGTCTTGTCTGGGAGGGAGGGCGCGTCAGCTGCGCATCTTGTCGGTCTGGACCACGGCGCCCGAGGCGAGCAGCGCCTCGATCTCCGCCTCGGCGAAGCCCGCCTCGGCCAGCACCTCGCGGCTCTGCCCGCCAAGCGCCGGGGGCGCGAGGCGCACGGGCGGGGTCTCGCCGTCGTAGCGCACCGGGTGGGAGAGCATGACCATGGGCGTGCCCCTGCCGCTCGGCACCTCGGTGAAGGCCCCGAGGTGCTGCACCTGCGGATTGCGCTTGAGCCCGTCGTAATCCTGCACGACCTCGTGCCAGACGCCGGCCTCGGTGAGCTTCGCCGTGGCCGCGTCGGTGGAGAGCTGCGCCATGCCCTCGGCCACCATGCGGGAGATCTCGCCGCGCTTCGAGAACCCGTCCTCGGCGGAAAGCCCGGCCAGCGCCGGCAGGCCGAGCGCGCCCGAGAGCTGCGGCGGCGTCGACATCGAGATCATCACGTGGCCGTCGGCGGTGGCGTAGATGCCGTAGGGCGCGGGGCTGAACCAGTTGGCCATGCCGTCGCGCCCGCGCGGCCCGGCGCGGTCGGCGCCGTTCATCCAGGCGGTGATCGACTCGCCCTGCAGGTCCATGGCGGCCTGCAGCATGTTGACCTCGACCCGGCGGGCCACGCCGGTGCGCTCGCGCTCGAAGAGCGCGGCGACGATCCCGGCGACGGTCAGCGCGGCGGCATGGTGGTCGATCGGCACCGAGCCCACGGCGACCGGGCCGCTCTCCATGCTGCCGGTATGCGCGGCAAGGCCCGCCATCGCCTGCAGCAGCACGTCCTGCCCCGGGCGCTTGGCATAGGGGCCGTCGGCGCCGTAGCCGGTGGTGGCGGCATAGATGATCCGCGGGTTCACCGCGCGCATCTCGGCCTCCGAGAGGCCCAGCTTGTCGAGCGTGCCGGGGCGGAAGTTCTCCATCACCACGTCGGCGGTGGCGATGAGCCGCTTCACCGTGGCGATGCCCTCGGGCGACTTGAGATCGACGGCGATCGAGCGCTTGTTGCGTCCCGTCGTGATGTGGTTGACCGAGGTGTCGTCGACGAAGCGGTTGGCCACGGCCCAGTTGCGCTGGAAGGCGCCGGTCAGCGGCTCGACAGTGATCACGTCGGCGCCGATGTCGCCGAGGTGCTGCGCGGCCGCGGGGCCGGACAGGAAGTGGTTGAAGCTCAGTACTCGGATTCCGTCAAGCGCGCCCATCACGATCCCTCTGTCGGGCCTTCTGTCGGCCCCTCTGTTGGCATGAGGGAGAGCCTAGGGCCTTTGGGGCGGGCAGAGAATATACGCGGCTATGATATGTCGCGGGGAGAAAATTTGATCTTCGAATACTTGGCGTGCGAGGGCCCCCGGTCCCGCCCTTCTCCTCCTCCGCCGAGGGTGGGCAAGGCGCGGGCTAAGCCGCTCGAAATTCGCGCGAAAATCGTGGCGCATCTACCCGCAATGCGGGAATTCCGGACTGGCCCCGACACTCCAACGGGATCATGAAAGAGAGGGGCCGGCACCGTACCCGGTGACCGGAACGCCAGAATGTCGTATGATCCTAGGTATTTCCGAGGGTTTTCTTCCACTCCGGAGCGTGGCTCATGGAAAAGATCACCTACGAAGAATTTCTCGAGCGCTGGAACAACCTCGACCTGCCCGAGTCCGCGCTGCGCCCCTACGTGCTGCTCGAGCCCGGCGAGAGCGCCTTCTCGGTCGAGGTGCGGCCCAACCCCGAGACGGTCACCGACATTCCCCGGCTGGAATCGGCGCTGACCTTCCTCAACGACCGCAGCCGCCAGAAGCGCCACCGCGATTTCGAGCGCGCGCTCCAGCGCGGCGACCGCCGCCCGGTGCTGGTCAGCGAGGGCGACAGCTGGTTCCAGTTCCCGCTGCTGCTCGACGACGTGATCGACCATCTCGGGGCGAACTACCTGATCTGGAGCCTCGATGCCGCCGGCGACACGGTCGAGAACATGATCGACAGTGACGACGCCGAATACATGGAGGGGCTCGAGGCGCAGGCCGAGCGGGTGCAGGCCTTCCTCCTTTCCGCCGCGGGCAACGACGTGATCGGCGCCAAGGACGGGGTGCCGGTGCTGCTGTCGCTGCTGCACCCCGGCAGCCGCTCCACCCTTGCCGAGAAGCTGATCAACCGGGCCGAGCTCGGGCGGGTCAGCGACGGGCTCAAGGCGAGCTACCGCAAGGTGGTCGCCCGGATCCGCGCGGACCCGCGCTTTGAAAAGCTGCCGATCCTCATCCACGGCTACGACTATCCCTTCCCCTTCCCCTTCGGCCGCAACGACACGCGGCGCCCGATCTGGGTCTTCACCAACCAGGACAAGTGGCTGGGCAGCGCCTTCGAGGCCAAGGGCATCGCGGGACAGGAGTTGCGCCGCGACATCGTGCGGATGCTGATCGACACGCTCTACGACACGCTGGCCGAGGTCGCCGCGGAGGATCCGCAGGTGCACCTCGTCGACCTGCGCGGCACGCTCACCAAGCGCACCGACTGGGTGGACGAGATCCACGGCACCGGTGCCGGTTTCGCCCGCATCGCGCAGAAGTTCGACGCGGTGCTGCGCGCGGTGCTGCCGCCGCAGCCGCGTGTCGAGGCGGCGCTCGTGGTCGAGGAGCCCGCGCCGCCGCCGCAGCCCGCCGCCGAGGAGGAGTTCCTCGCGCCCGAGCCCGAGCTCGCGCGCTACCGTTTCAAGGTCGAGGCGGTCCCGGCCAAGGCCATGGGCATCCCCGACCCGGAACGCTTCGGCCTCGGCTTCACAGACCCCGCGCGGCTCGAGGCCATCGTCGAGGAGGACGACAGCGTGCCCTTCTGCTTCCTGTCGAAGGGCAGCGAGATCGGCAAGGCGGTGGCCCGGATCAGCACGCGCGGCACCACCTGGGACGGCAAGTCCGGGCGCTGGCGCGGCACCGGCTTTCTGGTCGCGCCGAACATCCTGCTGACCAATGCCCACGTGATCAACAGCCGCGAGGTCGGCGCCGCCGCGAAGGTCGAGTTCGGCTACGAGGAATGCCCGACCGGCGAGGTGCTGCCCACCTTCACCTACAAGCTCGACCCGAACCGGCTTTTCGTCAGCAGCGGGCCGCAGGATCTCGACTACACCTTCATCTGGATCGAGGGGGACGCCGAGACGCGCTTTGGCCATATCCAGCTCTGGCGCGGCTCGTTCATCGCGGTCGACCGCCACCCCGCCCACGTGATCCACCACCCGGACGGCAAGCCCAAGCGCGCCTCGCTGCGGCGCAACGACATCGTCACCTCGCTGGGCGCGCGCGAGGTGCTGGTGCATTACACCTCGGACACGATGCACGGAAGTTCCGGCGCGCCGGTCATGCGCGACGACTGGCGGCTCTTCGCCCTGCACCACGCCTTCGAGGAGGCCGATGCCGAGCTGCGCGAGAAGCTCGGCCGCAACGGCTTCGACGTCAATTTCGTCAACGAGGGGATCAAGATCTCGGCCATAGCGATCGACCTCGACATGCGCGCGCGCAACGGCCCCGACCAGCAGTCCGCGGCCGAGGTGCTGCGCCACATGGGCGGCAGCGACTCGCGCACGGGCTTCTTCGGCACGCTCGGCCGCGAGGCCACCGGCGAGAGCGCCTTCGAGCGCGTGGTGGACACCTACCGCGGCGGCGAGCAGGACGTCGACGTGGCCTTCTGGAACGTCGAATGGTTCAGCCGCAACTTCCGCGAGAAGCTGCAGAGCGTCGCGCGGGTCATCGCCGACCTCAACCTCGACATCTGGGCGCTCGAGGAAACCTCGCCCGAGGCCACCGAGGCGCTGGTCGCCGAGCTCAAGCGCAGCTTCCAGATGGACTTCGACTTCGCCGTCTCGGAGCCCGGCGCGGCCTCCGGGCGGCAGACGACCGCGGTGATCTGGAACCGCACCACGGTGCAGGGCGCGCGGCTCGACTGGCCGGCCGAGGCGGACCGGCTGCTGCGGCTCGACAGCCGCGACCCCGAGGCGCAGCAGTTCGAGGCCGAGGATGGCCGGATCTTCAACCGCTACCCCGGGCTCTTCCGCTTCTCCTCGACCTCTGCGGTCTCGGGCAAGACCTTCGACTTCCTGCTGGTGCCGCTGCACCTCAAGGCGTTGGCCGAAGGTGCAAAGCGGCGGCGCATGGCTTCCAATGTGCTGGCCAAGGCAATCGGCCTCGCGATGGCCGAGCACGGCGAGAGCGACGTGCTCATGGGCGGCGACACCAATGCCGAGATCGGCAGCGGCCAGTTCCAGGGACTGCTCGACGCGGGGTTCGCGGCGCTCGGCGCGGCGGACGAGCGCGACGGGGCCTTCACCTATCTCAAGCGTCCGCACCAGTCGCTGATCGATTCCATCTTCGCCTCGCCCGGCATGAAGCAGACCATCGGCGCCGAGGATTTCATCATCATCGCCGCCGACCGCACCTTCCCCAATTTCGTGACGCAGGTGTCGGATCACCGCCCGGTCATGGTCCGCCTCAGCCTTGGCGAGACCGCCGGCGAGCCGCCGCCGCCGACGCCCGGCACCACCGGCGACACCGAGACGCGGCCCGCGGTTCCGGACAGGGAGCTGCTGGAGGAATTCGCCGCCCGCTTCCGCGCCGACCCGGACGGCACGTTGCGGCAACTCGCGGACATCTGGGAGAGCGGCGGCAGCTGAGGCTCAGCTGCCCGGCACCCGGCGCGGCGGCGCGCCGATGCGCGCCTTGAACCGCGCCATCTCCTCTTCGGGCGGGCGCTTGCCGGTGTAGATCTCGACATAGTTGGGGAAGCGCTCGAGCCGGACCTCGAGGCTTTCCTCGACGCGCATCGAGATGTAGCCGACCTGCACGAGGTAGATCGTCCGCGCCCGCACGTCGGCATCCGCCGGATCGTGCCCCCAGGAGAGCAGCATCTCCCGCAGCGCCGCGAGCCGCTCGGCATCCGCCGCCTGCAGCCGCGCCAGCACCTTGGCGTCCTGCTGTGCCCAGGAGCGCACCGCCAATTCGAGCCGCGCATCGAAACTGTGCTCGGACAGGAAGGTCGAGATGACGTTGAGCATCGCCTCGGTCTCGGTCGCGGCATAGTCGCGGGTCGCGGCGACGAGATGCGCCGTGGTGGCCCCTTCCCAGCGGTCGAGCAGCGCATCCAGCAGCTGCTGCCGGTCCTTGAAGAACCAGTAAAAGCTGGTGCGCGAGAGCTGCAGCGCATTGGCGAGCGGCATGATCTTCACCGCGTCGACGCCCTTGCCGGTCAGCGCCTCGTAGGCAGCGTCGAGCCAGACATCGCGCGAGCCGCGCCAGCCGCGGTGGAGGGAGGAATCGTCGGACACGGCGGTCGGAACCTTTCGCGGGGGCCTGGGCGCAGGGCGGGTGAAGCCGCATTGTCCAGAAAATGTGCGCAGGTGTCGAGTCTTTCGCGCCCCGGCGGGTCCGGCGCGAAACATGTGTGAACCTTTTATTGACACATGTGTACAGTTTGCGGATGGTTTCCGCGACCCAGCTCCACGGAAAGCGTCCCGCCATGTCCAACGACCCGCTCCTTCAGCCCTACCAGCTCAAGCACCTGACGCTGAAGAACCGCATCATGATCACCAGCCACGAACCGGCCTACCCCGAGGACGGCATGCCCAAGGATCGCTACCGCGCCTACCATCTCGAGCGGGCCAGGGCGGGCGTGGCGCTCACCATGACCGCGGGCTCGGCCTCGGTCGCGCGCGACAGCCCGCCGGTGTTCAACAACATCCTCGCCTGGAAGGACGAGGTCGTCGGCCACATGAAGGCGCTCACCGACGCCTGCCACGACGAAGGCTGCGCGGTGATGATCCAGCTCACCCACCTCGGCCGCCGCACCCGTTGGGACAAGGCCGACTGGCTGCCGGTGGTCTCTCCGGGCCACGAACGCGAGGCCTCGCACCGCGCGTTCCCGAAGAAGCTCGAGGACTGGGACATCGCGCGGATCATCGAGGATTACGCCGACGCCGCCGAGCGGATGCAGGCGGCGGGGCTCGACGGGATCGAGCTTGAATCCTACGGCCACCTCATGGACCAGTTCTGGTCGCCGCTGACCAACGAGCTCGACGCGCCCTACGGCGGCGATCTCGACAACCGGATGCGTTTTGCCTTCGACGTGCTGCGGGCGATCCGCGCGCGCTGCGGCGAGACATTCCTCGTCGGCGTGCGCTACAGCGGCGACGAATGCCAGGCCGGCGGCTACACGCGCGAGGACGGGCTGGCGATCTCGCACAAGCTCAAGGACAGCGGGCTGGTCGACTTCCTCAACGTGGTGCGCGGCCATATCGACACCGACCCGGGCCTCACCGACCTCATCCCGATCCAGGGCATGAAGAGCGCGCCGCACCTCGATTTCGCCGGCGAGATCCGCGCCGCGACGAATTTCCCCACCTTCCACGCCGCGCGGATCCCCGACGTCGCCACCGCCCGCCACGCCGTCGCGAGCGGCAAGCTCGACATGGTGGGCATGACCCGCGCGCACATGGCAGACCCGCATCTCGTGCGGAAGGTGATCGAGGGGCGCGAGGACGACATCCGCCCCTGCGTCGGCGCGAACTACTGCCTCGACCGCATCTACCAGGGCGGCATGGCGCTCTGCCTGCACAACCCCTCGACCGGGCGCGAGATCGAGATGCCCCATGCCATCGAGAAGGCCGAGGCGCGCAAGCGCGTGACCATCGTCGGCGCGGGACCGGCGGGGCTCGAGGCGGCGCGCGTCGCGGCCGAGCGCGGCCACGCGGTCACCGTCTTCGAGGCGGCCGACCAGCCCGGCGGGCAGATCCGCCTCACCGCGCTGCAGGAGCGGCGGCGCGAGATGTCCTCGATCGTCGCCTGGCGCTTCGACCAGTGCCAGAAGAAGGGCGTCTCGTTCCGCTTCAACACCTTCGCCGACGCGGAGGAGGTGTGCGCCACCGAGCCCGACGAGGTGATCATCGCCACCGGCGGCCTGCCGCATGTCGAGGTGCTGGGCGCGGGCAACGACCTCGTCGTCTCGGCCTGGGACATCCTCTCGGGCGATGCGCGGCCCGGCCAGAACGTGCTGGTCTTCGACGACGCGGGGGACCACGCCGGGCTGCAGGCGGCCGACGTGATCTCGGCCACCGGCGCGCGGGTCGAGATCGTCACTCCCGACCGCGCCTTCGCCCCCGAGGTCATGGCGATGAACCTCGTGCCCTACATGCGGGCGCTGCAGGCGCGCGACACCACCTTCACCGTCACCTGGCGGCTGAAATCGGTGACCCGCGAGGGCAACCAGCTGCGCGCCGTGCTCGGCTCGGACTACGGCGACGTGACGCGCGAGCGGCTGGTCGACCAGGTCGTGGTGAACCACGGCACCCGCCCGCTCGACGAGCTCTACTTCGAGCTCAAGCCGCTGTCGCGCAACCTTGGCGAGGTCGATTACGAGGCGCTGACCACGGGCGGCACGCAGGCGGTCGAACGCCAGCCCGACGCCGCGTTCCGGCTGTTCCGAATCGGAGACGCGGTCGCGGCGCGCAACACCCATGCGGCGATCTACGACGCGCTGCGGCTGGTGCGCGGGCTCTGACGATGTGGGGGTGAGAAGGCGGGAGGTGCGGCGACCCTAGGGAGGAGGAGAAGGGCCGCCGCCAATTTCCGGAACTCAGGGAGGAGGAGAGAGTTCCAGGAAACCCGCTGACGCATCGCTGCGTCGTGAGGTTAGAATAGGGTCTGCCGCTGGCCGCAACAATGGTCAGGATTGCAGACCTGTCTTGCCCTCAGCGCATGGCGCACCTTCGCAGGGGTCGAAGGCGGGCGATCTGGCGCGCAAACGCCTTGGAAACATGGGCCGCGAGGGTGCGAGGCAAGCAGTGGCACCCGGCGCTTTCGGCGTGTCACTACACAAATCCCATTGCCGGACGGCCCGGGCATTGCAGTTTCGGTGAGCTCGCGGGGCTGTTTCGGGTCTTCCCGAAATGCCGAACACCGGAACAAGTGCCCAAGAATTGAGCAAACGCTCCGTCCCCACCTGCGACAAAAGTCGCAAATCCGCGAAATTCGTTTCGCAGTTGTTGCGCGCTATCAGGGCATATCTAGTGTGGATGGTATCCGGCCGCCCCAAATCCTCCCAAGGGGCGACCGGATCACTGAAGATGGCTACCCCTCCCAAAGCGCCATCTTGCTGGTCGGTCCGCCGTGCTAGGCACTCGGCGGACCGACCACAATTCCTGAACCCACCACACATGATGCATTTGCAACTGTCCAGAGATTTTTTCAAAAATCTCTTGCCGCAGCGCAGCATTCCGGTTGAAAATACATCTCCCAACCCCCATTGGCAGCCCGCTGCCGCGCCGGCGTCACTCCCGTGCACCCCTTGCGGAGATGGCCGCCAGCCCCCCGAGAGCGAAGCTGCACAGGTGATCCACCAGCACCTCGCGCGGCGTGGTCAGCACGTCGTCCGCCAGCGGCGAGATGCGCGGCGCCGCGACCAGCAGCATCGCGCAGGGGCCGAGCACGCTGAACAGGCTGCGGCGCAGTGCCGGATCGTCCGGCGGCAGCCCGGTGAGTCCCGACAGGATTCGCAGGACGATTCTCATCTTCGCGCCGATCTCCGAAAGCGGCAGCACGTCGAGGTGCGACGAGGGCGACAGGATCTCGCGGCTCAGCACCTTGCCGTGCCAGCCCTGCCCGTCCAGCACCGCCGCGACGATCCGCGCGATGAAGCCGCGCAGCTTCTCCTCCGGCGGCACGTCCGCCTCGGCGATGGCGGTCAGGTCCTCGACGCTGATCATCCGGCGGTGCGCCTCGACGAGGACCTCGCGGTAGAGCCCGGACCGGCTGCCGAAATGGTAGTTGATCGACGCGTGATCGACATCGGCGCGCGAGGCGATCGCCTTGTTCGTGGTCTCGGCGAAGCCGCCCTCTGCAAAGAGCTCGCCCGCGGCTTCAAGGATGCGCGCGCGGGTGGCCTCGCCATCCGTGCGCATCGGGCGGCGCGCGCCGGTCATGCTTTCGCCCCCGCGCCATCCAGTCTCGGGCGCCCTGCCCGGCCCCTGTCATGGCGGCGCATCGCTGCGGTCCTCGCGTCTTGGCTGGTCATCTGGCTGCGCGTCCCGGGTTGCGGAAATAGTCTAAATCACATTTAATCTACGCCGAACGCCGCCGAGTCGCAATCTCGCCCCGGAGACCCTCCGACATGAAGAAGGCCCTACCGATCCTGCTCGTGCTCGCCGCCCTTCTCGGCGGCGCCTGGGCCCATTTCAACCGCAGCCCGGGCGATCCCAACCTGATCGAGCTGCATGGCAACGTCGACATCCGGCAGGTCGCGCTCGCCTTCGACGGCAGCGGCCGGATCCGGCAGATGCTCGCCGAGGAAGGTGACCGGGTCGCCGAGGGACAGGTGATCGCCGTTCTCGACACGCGCACGCTCGAGCTGCAGGCCGAGCAGGCGGCCGCGCAGGTCGAGGCCGCGCGACAGAGCCTCCTGCGGCTGCAGAACGGCGCTCGTCCCGAGGAGATCGCGCAGGTCCGCGCCCAGCTCACATCGGCCGAGGCCACCGCCGACCGCGCCGCGCAGGACCTCACCCGCGCGCAGCGCCTGCAATCCTCCTCGAGCGCCGCGATCAGCGGTCAGAGCGTCGATCACGCGCAGAGCGAGGCCGATGCCGCCAATGCCAAGGTCGTCGAGGTGCGCGCCGCGCTCGAGCTGGCCGAGGCCGGGGCGCGCAAGGAGGACATCGCCGCCGCCGAGGCCGAGCTTGCCGCCGCGCAGGCCAACCTCGCGCTGCTGCGCCACCAGATCGACCTCGGCACGTTGCGCGCGCCCATCGCCTCGGTGGTGCGCTCGCGCCTGCTCGAACCCGGCGATCAGGCCACCGCGCAGCTGCCGGTCTTCGCCCTTGCCGTCACCGATCCGAAATGGGTGCGCGTCTACGTCGGCGAGCCCGACCTCGGGCGCATCGCGCCGGGCATGCGGGCAGAGGTCTTCACCGACAGCCAGCCGGGCCAGCCGGTCGCGGGCACCATCGGCTACATCTCATCTGTGGCCGAGTTCACCCCGAAGCCGGTGCAGACCGAGGAGCTGCGCACCAGCCTCGTCTACGAGACGCGGATCACGGTGACCGATCCCGAAGATACGCTGCGGCTCGGCCAGCCGGTCACCGTGCGCATCCCGCTGGCACCCGCCACGGACGCCGCGCAATGACCGAGGCCTCGGTCGTCGCGACGGGGCTGCACAGGTCCTTCGAGGCGCCGGACGGGGGCATGCTGCGCGCCATCGACGAGCTGTCACTCCGCGTGCGCCCGGGCGAGCTGACCGCGCTGGTCGGCCCCGACGGCGCGGGCAAGACCACGCTGATCCGGATGATCGCCGGGCTGTTGACGCCGGGCGGCGGGCAGCTTCAGGTGCTCGGGACCGATGTCGCGGCCGATCCGCAGCGGGTGCAGGACCGGATCAGCTACATGCCGCAGCGCTTCGGCCTCTACGAGGACCTGAGCGTGCAGGAAAACCTCGACCTCTACGCCGACCTGCATGCCGTGCCCCGCGAGGAGCGCGGCCCGCGCTTCGCCCGGCTGCTCGAGATGACCGACATGGCGCGTTTCACCGCGCGGCCCGCGGGCAAGCTCTCGGGCGGGATGAAGCAGAAGCTGGGGCTCGCCTGCACGCTGGTGCGCGCGCCGGACCTGCTGCTGCTCGACGAGCCGAGCGTCGGGGTCGACCCGCTGTCGCGCCGCGACCTCTGGACCATCGTGCAGCAGCTGGTCGACGACGAGGGGCTGAGTGTCATCGTCAGCACCGCCTACATGGACGAGGCGGCGCGCTGCGCGCAGGTGCACGTGATGAACCGGGGCCGCATCCTCGCCAGCGGCACGCCAGAGGAGCTGCGGCTTCGCGCGCGGGGGCTGACCTTCGCCGCCACGCCGCCCGCGGGAATCCACCCGCGCGAGCTGCAGGCGCGGCTGCTGGGCGCGCCCGAACTGGTGGCCGATGCGACGCCGCATGGCGGCGCGGTGCATTACGTGCGCCAGCCGCAGGCCGATGACGAAAAGCTGGCCGCGCTGCTGGACGGTGCCGGCGCAACGCCGCGTCCCGCCGGGCTCGAGGACAGTTTCATGCTGCTGCTGCGCCAGCACGAGGGCAGCCCCGACCACGCCCTGCCCGAGGCCGCGACCGAGGCCCCCGCCACGCCGCCCGATCCCGGCAAGCCGATCATCACCGTGCAGGGCCTCGTGCGGCGCTTCGGCGATTTCACCGCCGTCGCCAGCACCTCCTTCGAGGTCATGCCGGGCGAGATCTTCGGCCTGCTCGGTCCCAACGGCGCGGGCAAGACCACCACTTTCCGCATGCTCTGCGGCCTGCTGCCCGCGACCGAGGGCAAGCTCGAGGTGGCCGGGCGCGACCTGCGCACCGCCCGTGCCCGCGCCCGCGCCCGGATCGGCTACGTGGCGCAGAAATTCTCGCTCTACGGCAATCTCAGCGTGCGGCAGAACCTCGAGTTCTTCGGCGGCGCCTACGGGCTGCGCGGCCGGGTGCTGCGCGGCCGGGTGCGCGACGCGCTGGAACGCTTCGACCTTGACCCGAACGCGCGCAGCGGCCTGCTGCCCGCGGGCTACAAGCAGCGCCTCGCAATGGCGACAGGGCTGCTGCACGCGCCGCAGATCCTCTTCCTCGACGAGCCCACCAGCGGCATCGACCCGCTGGCCCGGCGCGCCTTCTGGCGCACCATCACCGGGCTCGCTCGGTCGGGCGTGACCATCATCGTGACCACGCATTTCATGGAGGAGGCCGAGTACTGCGACCGCATCGCGATCCAGGACGCGGGCGAGATGCTGGTGATCGGCACGCCGCAGGAGGTGCGCGAGAAGGCCGGGGCCGAGGGCGGTGCCGACATGAACGCCGCCTTCATCGGCATCGTCGAGCGGGCCCGGGCGCAGCGCGCGGGACAGGCGGCGGCATGAGCGCGCCGGGCTTCCTTCCCCGTCTGCGCGCGCTCGCGCGCAAGGAAACGCGGCAGCTGCTGCGCGACCGCAGCAACCTCTTCGTCGGGCTGCTGCTGCCGGTGGTGCTGATCCTGCTCTTCGGCTACGGGCTCTCGTTCGACGTGAAGGACGCGCGCATCGCGGTGGTGATGCAGAACAACTCGCTCGCCGCGCGCGAGGCCGCCATGGGGCTGACCGGCTCGCCCTACCTTTCGCCCGTCTGGATGCACGACATGCGCGAGGCCGAGGCGGGGATGATGGCGGGCGAGATCGACGCGATCCTGCGCGTGCCGCACGACTTCCTGCGCCAGCTCGCGCTTGGCGAGGCGCGGGTGCAGCTGATCCTGAACGGCGTCGATTCCACCACCGCCAGCGCCATCGAGGGCTACGTGAGCGGCGCGCTTTCGGTGCCCTTCGCCAAGCGCGCCGAGCGCATGGGCGGCACGTCCGCCGCGCGCGGCAGCGTCGTCATCGTGCAGCGCACCTGGTTCAACGAGCCGGGCGAGAGCACATGGTTCCTCGTGCCGGGGCTGGTGGTGCTGATCCTGACCCTGATCGGTGCCTTCCTCACCTCGCTGCTGGTGGCGCGGGAATGGGAGCGCGGCACGCTCGAGGCGATCTTCGTCACCCCGGTGCGGCCGCTCGAGCTTGTGCTGGCCAAGCTCGCCCCCTACATGGTCATCGGCGCCATCGACCTTGCCATGTGCCTTCTCGCCGCGCGCTGGCTCTTCGAGGTGCCGATGCGCGGCTCGCTGGCGATCATCATCGCCGTGTCGCTGCTCTACCTGCTGGTGTCGCTCTCTCTGGGGTTGCTGATCTCGGCGCTGGCCCGCAACCAGTTCGCCGCCAGCCAGATCGCGCTGCTGGTCAGCTTCATGCCGGCGCTCATGCTCTCGGGTTTCGTCTTCGACCTGCGCAACGTGCCGGCGGTGATCCAGGTGATCTCGCAACTGCTGCCGGCGACGCATTTCATGGGGCTGATCAAGACGCTGTTCATGGCCGGCGACTACTGGCCCGACATCCTGCGCTCGAGCGTCATCCTGTCGCTCTATGCCACGGTGCTGATCACCTTCACCTGCCGCGCCCTGCGCAAGACGATGGACTGAGCGATGGAGACCGCCCTCGCCTGGCTCGCCCAGATCGCCGCGCTGATCCGCAAGGAGTTCCGCGACCTCTTCAAGGACCCGTCGAGCCGGGCCCTGCTGCTGATGCCGGCAATCCTGCAGTCGCTGCTCTTCGGCTACGGCGCGACCTACGACCTGACCCGCGTGCCCTACGCGGTGCTCGACCAGAGCCGCGGCGCGGCCTCGACCGAGCTTCTCTCACGGCTCGACGGCGGCGGCGTCTTCACCCGCGAGGCGACGCTCTCCAACGCCGGCCAGATCGCCGCGCTGATCGACAGCGGCGACGCGCTGCTGGTGCTGGCCATCCCGCCCGATTTCGAGGCCCGCCTCGCCTCGGGACGGGAGGCGCCGCTGCAGGTCATCCTCGACGGGCGCAACTCGGCTACGGCCGGCGCCGCCTCGGCGCAGGTCGCGGCCATGGTCGCGGCGTTCAACGCCGCGCGCGGGGACACGCCGCTCGTCACCATCGACCGCCGCGCCTGGTTCAACCCCAACCTCGAGTCGCGCTGGAACCTGATGCCGCCGCTGATCGCCGCGCTCAGCATGATCCAGACGCTGCTGCTCTCGGCCCTGTCGGTGGCGCGCGAGCGCGAGCAGGGCACCTTCGACCAGCTGCTCGTGACGCCGCTCACGCCGCTGCAGATCCTCATCGGCAAGGCGCTGCCGACGATGACCGTGGGCATCCTGCAATCGACGCTGATCTTCCTCATCATCCTCTTCTGGTTCGGCATTCCCATTGTCGGCTCGGTCTGGCTGCTCTACCTCGGGCTCGCCAGCTTCACCCTCGCCTCGGTGGGAATTGGGCTCTCGATCTCGGCGGTGGCGCTGACCATGCAGCAGGCGATGCTCTACACCTTCCTGATCGTCATGCCGCTGATGCTGCTCTCGGGGCTGCTGACCCCGGTGCGCAACATGCCGCAGGTGCTGCAATGGGCGACCTATGCCAACCCGCTGCGCTTCGGGGTCGATCTGGTGCGCCGCGTCTACCTCGAGGGCGCGGGCCTCGCAGAGGTCGGCAGGGACTTCGTGCCGCTGCTCTGCGTGGCGGCGGTGACACTCCCGCTCGCCGCCTGGCTCTTCCGCCACCGGCTGTCCTGAGCGCCGCGCGAAATCGCCGTGTGAGCCAAGGGGTTTGAAAGCGCCGGACCTGCGCCTATACCAAGGGCGAGACGCCACGCAAGGAGAGCAGGACCATGGCCAATCCCACCGCCGCAATGCTGGTCATCGGGGACGAGATCCTTTCGGGGCGCACCCGCGATTCCAACATGCACTATCTTGCGCAGGCGCTGACCAAGCAGGGCATCGACCTGCGCGAGGCGCGCATGGTCTCGGACGACCAGGCCGCCATCGTCGCCGCGGTGAAGGCGCTGAGCGCGGGTTTCGACCACGTCTTCACCTCGGGCGGGATCGGGCCGACCCATGACGACATCACCGCCGACGCCGTGGCCGCGGCCTTCGGCGCCTCGATCGGCGTGCGGCAGGACGCCTATGACCTCTTGGCCGCGCATTACCAGCGCCAGGGCGCCGAGTTCAACGAGGCCCGCCAGCGCATGGCCCGCATCCCCGAGGGCGCGGCGCTGATCGACAACCCGGTCTCGATCGCCCCCGGTTTCACCATCGGCAACGTGCACGTGATGGCCGGCGTGCCCTCGGTCTTCGAGGCGATGGTGGCGAGCGTCCTGCCGACGCTGACGGGCGGCGCGCCGCTCCTGTCGCAGTCGCTGCGCATCCAGCGCGGCGAGGGCGAGATCGCCGGGCCGCTGGCGGCGCTGGCGGCCGAGTTCTCGGATCTCTCGATCGGCTCCTACCCGTTCCAGAAGGACGGCATCTACGGCGCCAACATCGTCATCCGCGGCGCCGAGGGCGCGCGGGTCGATGCGGCAATGACACGGCTCGCGGCGCTCTTCCCCGAACGGTGACCGGCTGCGGCCCGACAATGATTGCCCTCGCGCGCCGCTGCCGCCATAGATAGGGCAAAAGACCGTAACCCGTTCCGGCCTGCGCGGGCGCCCTGCCCGCCGCGCGACGCCGGCAGAGTGCAAGAATGACGCCAGACCTTCCCCGCCTCTACGCCACGCTCGACAACACCTGGCCCGCCGCCTCGACGGTGGCCGCCGGCCCCTGGCTGCTGCGCGAGGGCGGCGGCGGCGGCAAGCGCGTCTCGTGCATCACCGCCGAGGACGGCTGGAGCCCCGATGACCTGCAGGCCGCCGAGCAGGCGCAGCGCATGATGCGGCAGGAGCCGCTCTTCATGATCCGTGCCGGCGAGACCGCCCTCGACGTGGCGCTGGAATCGCGCGGCTACGACCTCATCGACCCGGTGAACCTCTGGGTGTGCAAGATCGGCAAGCTGACCGAGACCGAGCCGCACCGGATGAGCGCCTTCGCGCTCTGGGAGCCGCTGGCGGTGATGCGCGAGATCTGGGCGGCGGGCGGCATCGGCCCGGCGCGGGTCGGCGTGATGGAGCGCGCCATGGGTCCCAAGACCTCGATCTTCGGGCGGGTGTCGGACAAGCCCGCCGGCGCGGGCTACTGCGCCATCCACGACGGCATCGCCATGGTGCACGCGCTCGAGGTGCTCGAGGCGCATCGCGGCAAGGGGCTCGGCCGCGCGATGATGCGCCGCGCCGCGATCTGGGCCGAGGGCAAGGGCGCGCAGTACATGTCGCTGGCCTGTCTGCGGGACAACGACCCGGCGAACGGGCTCTACGCTTCCCTCGGCATGACGCTTGTGGGACAGTACCATTACCGCATCAAGCCGGGAAACTGACCGCATGACCAAGGACCTGCCCACCGCCCTCGACCTGCCGATGGTCGACCCGCTGCCGGAGCGGACGCAGAAATACTTCGACATCTGCGAGGACAGGCTGGGCATGGTGCCGAACGTGCTGAAGGCCCATGCCTTCGACATCGCCAAGCTCGACGCCTTCACCGGGCTCTACAACGAGCTGATGCTGGCGGATTCGGGGCTGACCAAGCTCGAGCGCGAGATGATCGCGGTGGTGGTCTCGTCGATCAACCGATGCTTCTACTGCCTGACCGCCCATGGCGCCGCCGTGCGCGAGCTCTCGGGCGATCCGAAACTGGGCGAGATGCTGGTGATGAACTGGCGTGTCGCCGACCTCAACCACCGCCAGCGCGCCATGCTCCACTTCACCGAGAAGATGACCAGGAGCAGCGCCGAGATCGCCGAGTACGACCGCGAGGCGCTGCGCGATGCCGGGTTCTCCGAGCGCGACATCTGGGACATCGTCAACGTCGCCGCCTTCTTCAACATGACCAACCGGGTGGCCAGCGCCACCGACATGCGGCCGAATGACGAGTACCACGCGCAGGCGCGCTGAGCGCCTCCTCTCCGGTCTGGCCGCCGCGCTGCTTGCCGCGGTCCCGGCGCAGGCCTTCGACCTCGCGTTGCCCGGCACCGCCCGGCTCGCCGAGGAATACATCACCGATCCCGGCAGCTACGCGGTGCCGATCGCGCCGTGGAACGAGATGGAGGGGCTGCTCACCCGCACCGTCGAGGGGCACATCCAGCGGCAGGCCTGGCGCATCGACGCCACCGGCATGACCGTGCTGCAGATCATGGACCCGCTGCGCGCACAGCTCGAGGAGGCCGGCTGGACCGTCCTGCTCGACTGCTCCGCGCGCGATTGCGGCGGCTTCGACTTCCGCTTCGCCGCCGAGGTGATGCGCGGACCGGCGATGTACGTCGACATCAGCGCCTTCCGCTTCCTGTCCGCGCGCAGCCCCGAGGGGGATTTCCTGACCCTGCTGGTCAGCCGCAGCGCCGCGACGGGCTACGTGCAGGTCATCCGCACCTCGCCGGGCATTCCCGCCGAGCAGGCCCCCGCGCCCGGGACCGCCCCCGCCGACGGCAGCGCGCCCGCCACGGTCACCGCCACCCCGACCGCCGACATCGTCCGGCGGCTCGAGGCCGAGGGCCATGCGGTGCTGAAGGACCTCGCCTTCGCCAGCGGGGCGGACGAGCTGGCGCCGGGCGACGTGGCCTCGCTCGACGAGCTGGCGGCCTATCTCGCCGCCGATCCGGCGCGGCGCGTGCTCTTCGTCGGGCATACCGACGCGACCGGCTCGGCGGCGGCAAACGTGGAAATCTCGCGGCGCCGTGCCCGCGCGGCGCTCAGCTACCTCGAGCGCAAGGGCGTGCCCGGCAGCCAGATGGAGGCGGATGGCGCGGGCTATCTCGCCCCGGTCGCGAGCAACCTCAGCGTAGAGGGGCGCGAGGAGAACCGCCGCGTCGAGGTGGTTCTGCTGCCCGCGGTGGAATGACCGGCCCGCAGACCGGTCACGCGGCCCTTCAGGGCGCGAGATCGCCGGCGCGGCCGGCCAGCGCCGCGCCTTGGTCACGCAGCGTGGAATCGAGGTAGGATTCGAACTTCATCGCCAGCTCGCGCGCGGGGCCGCCGGTCTCGGTGCGCGACAGGATCACCCGGCGTGCGGAGTCGTACTCGGGCAGCACCCGGGTCAGGCGCCCGACGCTGAGATCGCGGCCCACGACGAAATCGGGAAGGCAGGCGATGCCGAGCCCGGCGAGGCAGGCCTCGAGCACCGAGCGCGGGTCGGCCATCTCGATCCGCCGCTCGGCGGTGACCGGCGTGACCGCGCCGCGGCGGTCGGTGAGGGTCCAGATCACCCCCTCCTGCTCGGAGGGCAGGTGCAGCAGCCGGTGCGACGCGAGATCGCTGGCGCTTTCCGGCCGCCCCTGCGTGGCGAGGTAGAGCGACGAGGCGACGACCACGTGGGTGCTGACCGCGATTGGCCGGCCGTCCATGTCCTCGCCGGTCTCGGCGCTGAGGGTGAGATCGCAGCCCTCGGAGCCCGGCGCCTCGAAGACCACGGAACTGTCCGGGTGCGAGGCGAGGAACCGGCCGAGCCGCGGCAGCAGCATGTGCTCGACCAGCTCGGAGGGCGCGGCGACGCGCAGCGCGGCCTCCTGCGGCTCTGCAAGGGCGCGGGCGCAGGTGTCGGCCCAGTCGGCCTCGGCGAGCAGCTGGCGGGTCCAGCGGTAGTAATGGTTGCCTTCGGTCGTCGGGCGCACCTGCCGCGTGGTCCGTTCGAAGAGCTTGAGCCCGAGCCGGCGTTCCAGCGCGGCCACGTTCTTCGACACGGCCGCCTTGGACATGCCAAGCGCCTCTGCCGCCGCGGTGAACCCGCCATGGTCCATCACATGCGTGAATGCCCGCAGCTCGGCAAACTTATCCATTACGACTCTCCAGATACTCGGGGCACTAGTGACCCGCCGGCGCTTATGTAGCGTAGGCGACAGTTTTTCAACATTGTTAATAACAATGTCATAGACTTTCCTACTTCGCGCCGTAATCTCGGGCATATGGACAGCAAGACGCCCCGCCACCGCAATCGGGAGGAGAAGAGCGCCGCTACCCGCGCGCGCCTGACGGCGGCTGCCCGCAAGCTCTTTGATGAAGAGGGCTATCACAACGTTTCGGTCACCGAAATCGCCCGATTGGCCGGCGTGACCCATGCGATGATCAACGTCTATTTCCATTCCAAGGCCGGGCTGCTCTACGCGCTGATCCATGAAAACAATGCCTCTCAGATAGATGCGCTCTCCGGCTCCGTCCCGCTGCACGCCAGTTTCGACGAGAAGCTGCGCCACATCGTGACCATCTACGTGCAGGGCGATCTCGAGGATCCGCGGCTTCTCGCCGTGATGCAGGCCTATTTCTGGCAATGGCCTGCCGAAACCGAATTCGAGAACCGCCTGCAATTGAGGCAGGCGCTCTCTCCGCTGCTGCAGGCGATGCGCGACTCGCGCCGCTTTGCCCATCGCAGCGGCGAGGAACTCGAGGAGGCGCTGGCCGCCTTTTACGCCATCTACACCCACGGGCTGCGCCCGGCGATTTACGACGAGGCGAGCGTGCAGCACTGCATCGAGCTGATCCTGCGGCGCAGCTCGATCCTCTTTGCCGGCCTCGCCAACACGCAGGACGCGTGGCGGGACCACGCGCGGGACGAGGCCAGTCTCTGAAGCCGCGCGGGTGCCCGCCCCTGCCCTGACACGCGGCAAAGAAAAAGGCCCCGACCATGGGGCCGGGGCTCAGGAGGGCGTTACGAGGATCGCCCGAGGAAAACACCTGTTACCAGTCGTGCGGGCCCTTTTCGGCAAAGGCATGCACGAGGAAATCGATGAAGGCGCGAACCTTCGGCTGGGTGAAGCGGCCCGGCGGGTAGACGGCGTAGATGCCCTGCGTCTCGACCGGCAGATCGGGGATTGCGTCCTCGACCAGCCCCTGCTTCATCGCATCCGCGTAGAGGTAGGACGGCAGGTAGGCGATCCCGAGACCCGCGATGCAGGCATTGAGCAGCGACTGCCCGTCGTTGACCGAGAGCCAGCCGGCGGTGCGCACCTGGCGCTTCTCGCCCGAGGGCGCGGTCACCTTCCAGACGTTGCCCGAGGACTGGTTGGAATAGTGCAGGAGCTTGTGCTCGTTCAGGTCGTCGATCCGCTGCGGGCGGCCGAAGCGCTGGAAATACGAGGGCGAGGCGATCATCCGCTTTGTGGTGTCGGTCAGCTTGCGGGCGCGCAGCGTGCTGTCCTCCAGCTCGCCGATCCGCACCGCCATGTCGAAGCCTTCCGAGATCAGCTCGACGTAGCGGTTGTTGAGCACCATGTTGACGGTGATGTCCGGGAATTCCGACAGGAACTCTCCGAGCACCGGGCTGAGGTGGTTCACCCCGAAATCCGTGGCGACCGAGATGCGCAGCAGCCCAGAGGGCGCCGATTGCATCGAGGTGACCAGCGCATCGGCCTCGCCTGCGTCGTTCAGCACCCGCCGCGCCCGGTCGTAATAGGCAAGGCCGATCTCGGTGGGCGAGACGCGGCGCGTGGTGCGGTTCAGCAGGCGTGCACCGAGCCGGGCCTCCAGCGAGGAGACATGTTTCGACACCGCCGATTTCGAGATACCCATCTTCTTCGCCGCATCGGTGAAACCACCCTGGTCCACCACCGTGGCAAAGGCCTCCATTTCGGTCAGTCGATCCATACCCATCACCTCGTTATCAGTCTTGCACACTGGTATCGCCCCGGATTGGGGCAGGACTTGGACAGAGCGGGGACAATATCGGGGTTTTACCGGGCACTGTGCTTGACCCCGAAACCGGAAGGTAAAATCTGCCGCAGGAGTGTTTCCCTGTTCCGAACGACCATGCCCGACCGTCCATTCCCCGCTTCAGCCCCGCCTCCCGCCGGCCACAATGGCGGCCCCGCGCTCGAGCCCGCCTCGCTGCTTGCCGTCGAGCGCTGGCGCCGCGCGAAGGCCGCGCGCAAGGGCCCGTCGGGCATCGCCCTCCGGATGCAGTTGGGCCGCGCGGCCGAGCTTGGCATGGCGCCAAGGGACTATCTCGCGCTGCGTGCCTTCTGCGGCACGGACATAAGCGCCGTGGCCTTCCTGCCGGAGGCGCTGGGGCTCGGCCTCGGGCGGCGGCTGTCGATGCCCGGGCAGATTCGTGCCCGGCTCCGCGCCATGCGCGACGTGCATCTTCTGTGCTTCTCCCCGCCCGCCGAGCCGCCGGCGCTCTTTCGCGAGGATCTCGCGGAACTGACCGGCTGCCAGATCGCGGGCTGCGCGCCCTGCCCCGCCCTTGTGCTGCCCTGGTCCGAGGCCCGCGCCGCGGCCCGCGCGCTGCTGGACCCGCTGCGCCTCACCGGCGCGGCGGTGCTGCTGGTCGGCGCGGGCGAGGTGGCGACGCAGCTCTACGGCGCGGCGCGGCTCGGCGGGCACATGAGCCCGGACGAGTTCTTCGGCTCCGGCCCCGCGTGATGGCCACGTAAAAGACCGCGCCGGTTGCCCGGCGCGGCCAGTCTTCGCAGACCCGCTACGGAAGGTCACGCGGCCCTGCGGTCGTGCTGGCCTTCCTCGACCTCCTCGACGATCTTCGCCACGAAGGCGTTCAGGTCATCCGGTTTGCGGCTGGTCACGATGCCCTTGTCGCAGGCGACGGGCTCGTCCACCCAGTTCCCGCCCGCGTTCACCACATCGGTTTTGATCGAGTGGTACGAGGTCACCTCGCGCCCCTTCACGATGCCGGCCTCGACCAGCACCCAGGGACCGTGGCAGACGGCGGCGATCACCTTGCCCTCGTTGTGGAAGTCCTTCACGAGGTCGATCACCGCGGGCTCGACCCGCAGCAGGTCGGGGTTGATCTGCCCGCCGGGGATCACCAGCGCGTCGTAGTCATGCGAGTTGATGTCGGCGATCTTCGCGTCGGCCGCGGCCTCGCGGCCCCAGTCCTTGCCCTGCCAGCCCTTGATGGGATTGCCGTCGAGCGTGGCGACATGGACCTCGGCGCCCCTGGCGCGCATCTGGTCGCGGGGAACCTCCAGCTCCGACTGTTCGAAGCCGTTGGTGGCGATGATCAGGATCTTGGCGTTGCTGATGGCAGTCATGGGATGCCTCCTTCCAGATTTCTCTCATCCGGCACCCTTCGGGGCGCCGCTGGGAGTGAAACGGAGAGGCCCCGCCTGCTGTTCCGGAAAACACGGACACGGGTTGTTGAAGCGCGGCGTGGAACCGGAGGCGTGGGGGACGCCTCCGGCGGGAGTATTTGGGGAAAGATGAAAGCGCGCGCTCAGGCGCGGGCGCTGCGGGTCCAGGGCTCGGCACCCTTCACGTCGACGAAGACGCGGTAGACCGAGCTCGTCGCGGTGATGTACATGCGCTGCCCGTCCGGCCCGCCGAAGCAGAGGTTGGCGACCACCTCGGGCACGAGGATCTTGCCGAGGAGCGTGCCGTCCGGCGCGAAGCAGTGCACCCCGTCCCCGGCCGAGGACCAGAGGTTGCCCTCGATGTCGCAGCGCATCCCGTCGGGCAACCCGCAGTCGAGCGTGGCGAACTCCCCGAGCGGGTTGAGGCGCGCGCCCTCCACCGCGTATTTGCGGATCACCGCGGGCACGGTGTCGTCGTGGCTCGAGCCGCTTTCGGCGACGTAGAGGAGGCTCTCGTCGGGCGAGAAGCAGAGCCCGTTCGGCTGCGCGAAGTCCGAGATCACCGGCACCGCCGCGCCGCCCCCGGGCGCGATCCGGAAGACGTGGCGCGCGCCCTGCTCAGGCTCGGCGCGGTTGCCCTCGAAGTTCGAGATGATGCCGTAGGTCGGATCGGTGAACCAGACCGCACCGTCGGAGCTGACCACCACGTCGTTCGGCGAATTGAGCCGCTTGCCGCCATGCTCGGCGGCAAGCACAGTGAGGCTGCCGTCATACTCGGTGCGCACCACGTCGCGCGTGCCATGGCGGCAGCCGACCAGCCGTCCCCAGGGATCGCGGGTGTTGCCGTTGTTGAACCGGCTCTCTTCGCGGAAGACGCTGAGGCCCTGCCCCTCGGTCCACTGGTACATGGTCTGCGAGGGGATCTCCGAGAAGATCAGCGCGTTGCGGTCGCCGAACCAGACCGGCCCCTCGGTCCAGGTGAAGCCGGTGCAGAGCTGCTCGAGCTTGCCCATCGGGTGGACGAGGCGGCCGAACCGCTCGTCGCGGAACTCCAGGTGTTCGGGCGTGCGGATCATCGCGAGACCCTCCTCGTGCTGGCGGCAATGACGATGCCGATGATGATGAGACCGGTCAGCACCATGCGCACCCCGGCGCCTGCGCCGTAGGAGTTGAGCATGGAGACGACGAGGAACATGAAGAGTGAGGCGCCCCAGACGCCGGGCACGTTGGACATGCCCCCGGCGATGGAGCTGCCGCCGATGACCACCACGGCGATCGACATCAGGAGGTACTCGCCCCCCATGTTGAGCGCGGCGCCGCCCGAGAAGCTGGCGAGCAGGTAGCCGGCGATGGCGGCAAAGACGGTGACGGCGAGGTAGGTGGCGGCGCGCACCGCCTCGACCGGCACCCCGGCGAGCCGCGCCGCGCGCAGGTTCTGCCCCGAGGCCAGCAGCCAGCGGCCCCAGACCGTGCGCTCGAGCAGCAGCCAGACCAGCAGCGACAGGCCAAGCCCCACCAGCGCGACGTTGGGAATGCCGAAGCTGCGGCCGGTGGCGAAATCGGCGAGCCCGGCCGGCGGCTTGATGCGCAGGCCGCGGTTCGACCAGATCGCCAGCGACTGGTAGATGAGCGAGGCGGCGAGCGTCGCGATGATCGGCGGCAGGCGCAGCAGGTAGATCAGCGCGAAGTTGGCAATCCCCGTGCCGAGCCCGACCAGCAGCGCGACGCCGAGCCCCATCCAGGCGGTGCCGGGATCGGTGCCCATCGCCTTCAGCGCCAGCGTGCCCGACAGCGTCATGGTGGCGGGGATCGACAGGTCGACATTGCCCGGCCCCAGCGTGATGACCAGCATCTGCCCGAGCCCGACGATGGCGGCGAAGGCGCCGAAGCTGAGCGCGGCATAGGCCAGCTCGCCCGCCCCGCGCCCCTCGGTCAGCGCCACGGTCAGCGCGAAGGCGGCGGCGGCGGCGAGCCAGGACCAGAGCCAGGGTTTCTGGAAGAGTTTCATGCGCGCCTCCTCACGCCTCTGCGTCGCGGCGGGTGAAGAGCAGCCGCGCCGTCAGGACAAGGATCAGGATCGCCCCCTGCGCGCCGATCTGCCAATCGGGAGAGAGCCGCAGGAAGCTGAGGAACGAGGCGGCGAGCGTCAGGGTCAGCGCGCCGATCACCGCGCCCACCGGGCTCACCTTGCCGCCGATGAACTCGCCGCCGCCGAGGATCACACCGGCGATCGACAGAAGCGTGTAGCGCAGCGCGATATTGGCATCGGCCGAGGTTGTGAGCCCCACCAGCGCCATGCCGGCAAAGACCCCGAAGAGCCCGGCGAGCCCGTAGGCCAGCGCCTTCAGCCGCACCACCGGCCAGCCGGCGCGCTGAACCGAGCGGGCATTGCCGCCGACCCCGCGCAGCACCGTGCCGATGCCCGAGCGGATCACCAGCAGGTGCGTGACGATGGCGATGATCACCGAGGCCGCGACGGCCATGGGGATGTAGGGCGGCTTGACGGTCATCAGCGTGCGCAGCCAGCCGGGGCTCGCGCCGCCGGGCGAGGGAAGGATGAAGAGCGCGAGCCCGCCCCAGACGAAGGACATGCCCAGCGTCACCACGATGGCGGGAAGCTCGAGCGCGTGGATCACCGCGCCGAGCGCGGCGTAGCAGAGCACCAGCGCCAGCAGGATCAGCAGCCCGAGCATCGGCGTGTCGTTGAGGTAGGTCGCGGTGATGCAGGCCACCAGCGACACGAAGGCCCCGAGCGAGAGGTCGATGTCGTTGACCATGATGATCATCATCTGCGCGATGGTCGCCAGCGCGATCGGCACCGCGAGGTTGAAGAGCAGGTTGATCCCGAAGTAGCTCATCGCCCGCGGCTGCATGTAGAAGGTCGCCGCCAGCAGCACCGCCAGCGAGACCACGGGCAGCAGGATCCGGTATTTCGCGAAGATCCGCATCCTATGCCCCTTCCATCTCGAACGAGGCCTCGAGGATGCGCTCCTCGGTGATCTGGTCGCCGGTCAGTTCGGCCGAGATCGCGCCGTTGCGGAAGACGAAGACCCGGTCGCACTGGCAGACCTCCTCGGTCTCGGTGGAATACCAAAGGAAGGTGCGGCCGCGGGCGGCCTCGGCGCGGATCATGGCATAGACGTCCTGTTTGGTGCCCACGTCGACGCCACGCATCGGATCGTCCATCACCACCACCGGGGCGGCGGAGGCGAGCGCGCGGGCGAAGAGCACCTTCTGCTGGTTGCCGCCCGAGAGCGACAGGATGGGGTTGGTCACGTCCTCGGTGCGGATGCCGATGCGCTTCTTCCACTCGGCGGCGACGGCGGCCTCCTTCTCGCGGTCAACGAGACCGCGTTTGGCGATCTGCGGCAGGATCGAGATCGAGGCATTGCGCAGGATCGACCAGAGCGGCAGCACGCCGTCACGGCCGCGGTCCCCGGCGACAAAGACCATCCCGGCCTCGCGCGGGCTGCGCCAGGACGAGGTGGCACCGAGGTAGAGCCGGGCCAGCGCCTCGGCCTGCCCGTGCCCCGCCAGCCCCGAAAGCCCGACGATCTCGCCCTTGCGGGCGCGCAGCCCCTCGGGCGTGTGCAGCACCTCCTCGCCCTGCACCCGCGCGGCCTGCGCGGCGACCGCCTCGGTGGCGACATGGCCCATGGCATCCACCAGCCCCTGCCGGGTGAAGCCCCCGGCGGGGCGCTCGGCCACGACCTTGCCGTCCTTCATCACGAGGATGCGGCTCGCCACCTCGAAGATCTCGCCCAGCATGTGCGAGATGAAGATGACCGCGCCGCCCTGCGCGCAGAAGCGCTTGATGTGGATGAGCAACTGTTCGGCGATGCCGGCATCCAGCGACGAGGTGGGCTCGTCGAGGATGACCAGCTTCGCCGCGGTTCCGCGCGGGGCGAAACCGATGGCGATCTCGACCATCTGCCGTTCCGCGATCGAGAGCGTGTCGACCGGCGCGTCGGCGTCGATGCCGTGGCCCGGGAACACCTGGTCGAGCGCGGCGCTGATCTCGGCCCGCGCCGGGGCGCGCCAGTTCATCCCCTTCAGCGCGGAATGCGAGATGCGCAGGTTCTCGGCCACCGTCAGGTTCGGGCAGAGCGACAGCTCCTGGAACACCGAGCGCACCCCGGCGGCAAGCGCCGTCGTGGCCCCCGAGGCCGGGAACTCGACCGAGCCCGCGGAGGGCGCGAGCCCGCCATTGACCACGTTGACGAGCGTGGATTTCCCGGCGCCGTTGTGGCCGACAAGGCCGAGGCAGTCGCCGGGAGAGATGGACAGGCTCACGCCGTCGAGCGCCCTGACCGCGCCGAAATGCTTTGCGGCATCGGTCAGGGCGACGATCGGCGCAGCCGCTTGGGCTGCGGTCGTCATCGGTGCTTACATCGCTCCCGCGATCACGGCCTTGGCGTCGTCGAGCGAGTAGACGGTGTTGGCGACCGAGCCCTCGGGGGTGGACTTCAGCGACTCGTCCAGCGTGTCCTGCGTCACCTTCAGGAAGGGCACGGTCAGGTCCTTGGGCACCTCGGCGCCGTCGAGGATCTGCTGCGCCACCCAGAAGGCCAGCGAGGCCACGCCCGGTGCGATCGACAGCGACAGCGTCTCGTAGCCGTTGGCGTCGCGCTGGTCGGCCCACCACTGCATCTCGTCCTGGCGGTTGCCGAGCACGATCAGCGGCGTGTCGCGGCCCGCGGCCTTGAAGGCCTGCGCCGCGCCGTAGCCGTCGCCGCCCTGGGTCACCACGCCGACCACGTCGGGCAGCGAGGGCAGCACGCCCGCGACGGCCTTCTGCGCCACTTCCTGCGCCCAGTCCCCGTGCACCGAGCCGACGATCTTGAACTGGCCGTTCTCGGCGACGCCTTCCTCGATGCCCGCGTGGATCTCGTCATCCACGAACACCCCGGCAAGGCCGCGGATCTCGAGCAGGTTGCCGCCCTCGGGCAGGCGCGTCGCGAGGTACTCGACCTGCTCCTTGCCCATCTGCTTGAAGTCCACCGCGATGCGCCAGGCGCAGGGGGCGGTGACGATACCGTCGAAGCTGACCACGGTGAGCCCGGCATTGCAGGCTTCTTCAACGGCGCCGTTCAGCGCGGTCGGCGAGGCGGCGTTGAGGATGATCGCGTCATAGCCCTGCAGGATCATGTTCTGGATCTGCGCGGCCTGCTCGGTGGCCTGGTTCTCGGAGGTGGTGTAGGCATCCGCCGCGGCGACCACGCCCTCCTCGACCGCCTTGCCGCCGACCTCCTGGAAGGTCTGCAGCATCGCCTGCCGCCAGGAGTTGCCCGCGTAGTTGTTCGACAGCGCGATGCGCTTGCCCGAAGTGTCGGCCATCGCGCCGCCCGCCAGCATGGCAAGCCCCGCCGCGCCGAGCAGCATCTTGGATTTGGTCATTCTCCCTCCCATCGCCCTATTCCGGGCGCTCACTGTTCGCCCGTCCTCCACGGGCAGGTGCATGCTGCCCTTGCGGAAGCTGCACGTAAAGTGTGCGCCCCGCAGAACAGGTGCGGGTCTCCGCAACATGGCTGCGGGAAAGGGTGTTTTCTTCTTCGGCAAGACGCGCCATCCTGCGGGGACGCGCAAGAGGAGGCGCGTGGGGAGGGTACATGATTTCACCGCCAGCGGCCGAGGCCGCGAGCTCGGGCTGCCTGCACGCCCGGCCAGCACTGCCGTCGGGCCAGTCGTCCGGCCTGTCACTGGGGATTCCGCCGGTGCCGGGCGGCGTGTTCGAGCGCATATCCGCGCGTCTCGCCGGCGAGATCGAACTCGGCGCGGCGCTCTGCGCCATCGCGCCCGAGATCGCCGAGGTGCTGCCGTTCAGCCATGTCGACATCTGCCTGCACGACACGCCCGGCTGGGTGGTCAGCTTCGAAGCCGGGATCGAGACGCGCTGGTCGCAGCGCCGCACCCGTGTGCAGTATTCCCCGGTGCGCGACGTGCTGCTCGGGCGCTGCGAGGCGATGCTCTCGGCCAATGCCATGGAGGACCCGCGGCAGACCTTCCCCGGTGCCTGCTGCGAGCCGATCCTGAACCACCGGCTGCGGGCGCGGATCAACGTGCCGCTGCGGGTCATGGGCAGGGTCACCGGCACGCTCAACTTCTCGCACGGGACCGAGGGCTTCTACGGCCCCGAACACGTGCCGCTGGCGCAGGCGCTGGCAGACCTGCTCGCCCCGTGGTTCCACGCGCTGCACGGCGCGGCGCGCGCCAGCCAGGCGGCGCAGCTGCGCGCCCGCGCGCAGGAGCAGGCCGAGGGGCTGCGGCAGGGCGCGCTCGAGCTCACCCAGACGCTCGAGCAGGAGCGCCAGCGCATCGGCATGGACCTGCATGACCAGACCCTCGCCGACCTCACCCGCATCCTGCGCGAGCTGACCGGCGACGCGCCGCTCGACCGCGACCTGCTGGCCGAGCGCGTGACCGACACGATCGACGACCTGCGCGCGCTCATCGACACCGCCGTGCCGACGCTTCTCGACCTTTTCGGCTTTGCCCATGCGGTGCGCGTGCACCTCGAGCGCGCGGTCGGCGCGGGATCCGTCGAGGTGGATGTCGAGGACGACACCGACGGCGCCCCCGACCGGCTCGGGCCGACCGCGCGCACCGCGCTCTTCCGCATCACGCAGGAGGCGATCAACAACGCCGCCCGTCATGCCGGGGCGCGGCGCATCCTCGTCACCGTCTCGTCCGAGCCGCAGGACCGCCTGCGCATCACCATCAGCGACGACGGCATCGGCATCGGCCCCGAGGTGGGCCGCCGCTCGGGGCTGTCGCATCTGCGTACCCGCGCCCATCTCATCGGCGCCGATCTCGAAATCGTGGCGGACGCCGGCACCCGCGTCACCGTCACCCTCCCGGAGTTCCCCGCATGAAGGTCCTGCCCCAATGAAAGTGCTGCTCGTCGAGGATGACCAGTTCCACGCCTCCTACCTGCAGGACGCGCTCGCCGAGGCCCTGCCCGAGGTGACCGAGATGCTGCACGCCACCGACGGCGCGGCAGGCGAGGCCGAGGCCCGCGCCGCGCGCATCGAGGCGGTGGTGATGGACCTGCAGATGGACGGGCGCAACGGCATCGAGGCCGCCCGCGCGATCTGGGCCGAGCGGCCGGGCACGCGCATCCTCTTCTGGTCGAACTACTCGGACGAGGCCTACCTGCGCGGCATCTCCCGCATCGTGCCCGAGGACAGCGCCTATGGCTACGTGCTGAAGACCGCCACCCGCGAGCGGCTGAAGCTGGCGCTGCGCGCCGTGCTGCTGGAAGGCCAGATCATGGTCGACCGCGAGATCCACCGCCTGCAGCGCCGCAGCGCGAGCCCGCGCAATGCGCTCGACGACAGCGAATACGCGGTGCTGCTCGATCTGGCGCTCGGCCTGCAGGACAAGCTCATCGCCGAGCGCCGCGGCATGTCGCTGCGCACGGTGCAGAACCGGCTGCTGTCGCTCTACGACAAGCTCGGCGTGGATGGCGAAGACGTGGGCCCGGCGCTCAACAAGCGCGTCAAGGCGCTGTCGCGCGCCTTCACCACGCGCACGCTCAACGTCGAGACGCTGGAAAGCGCGCAGCGCGACTACGAGCGCTGGCTGGCGGGACGGGCAAGGTCGATGCACTAGGAGGCGCGACGCAGGGGCGCGCAAGGATCGGCCGCCGCGCACGCCGCCTCTTGGCGGGGGCGCGCGGCGGGGCTACACCGACCTTCCCGAAGACCCGAAGGAGGCCGCAGCCGTGGACACCCAGACCCGTATCGCCAGCACCATCGCGCGTGAAATTCAGGCCAGTCCGAAACAGGTGACGGCAGCGGTCGAGCTGCTCGACGGCGGCGCCACGGTGCCCTTCGTCGCGCGCTACCGCAAGGAGGTCACCGGCGGGCTCGACGACACGCAGCTGCGGAACCTGTCGGAGCGCCTCACCTACCTGCGCGAACTCGAGGCCCGCCGCGTCGCCATCCGCGACTCGATCAAGGAGCAGGGCAAGCTCACCGACGCGCTCGACAAGTCCATCGCCGGGGCCGAGACCAAGGCCGCGCTCGAGGACATCTACCTGCCCTACAAGCCCAAGCGCCGCACCCGCGCGATGATCGCCCGCGAGAACGGGCTCGAGCCGCTGCTGCGCGCCATCGAGAGCGACCGCAGCGCCGATCCCGCGAAGCTGGCCGAGGGGTACCTCACCGAAATCGTCGCCGACGTGAAGGCGGCGCTCGAGGGCGCGCGCGACATCCTCGGCGAGGAGCTGACCGAGAACGCGGCGCTCCTCGGCAACCTGCGCGAGTTCATGCGCGCCGAGGCCTTCATCTCGGCCAAGGTCGCGCCCGGCAAGGAGCAGGAGGGCGCCAAGTTCTCGGACTACTTCGACCACCGCGAGAAATGGTCGGGCATTCCCTCGCACCGCGCGCTGGCGATCCTGCGCGCCTCGAAGGAAGAGGTGGTGACGGTCGACATCGCCCCCGATCCCGAGAACTCCTCCCGCCGCGGCGAGGACATCGTGGCGAGCGCCATCGGCATCCGTGGCACGGGCGCCGGGGATCAATGGCTGCGCGGCGTCGCCGACTGGACGTGGCGGGTGAAGCTGAGCCTGTCGATGTATGTCGACCTGATGACCGAGCTGCGCCGCCGCGCCCATGAAGAGGCGATCGCGGTCTTTGCCCGCAATCTCAAGGACCTGCTGCTCGCCGCGCCCGCCGGGTCGAAGGCAACGCTGGGCCTCGATCCGGGGATCCGCACCGGGGTCAAATGCGCCGTGGTGGACGCCACCGGCAAGCTGCTGGAGACGGCGACGATCTACCCGTTCCAGCCCAAGAACGACACGCGCGGCGCCACCGCGACGCTGATGGAGCTGATCGCCCGCCACAGGATCGAGCTCGTCGCCATCGGCAACGGCACCGCCAGCCGCGAGACGGAACGGCTCGTCGCCGACGTGCTGAAGCTGATGCCCGCCGCCGCGAAGAAGCCGACCAAGGTCATCGTCTCGGAGGCCGGGGCCTCGGTCTATTCCGCCTCGGAACTGGCGGCCAAGGAATTCCCCGGGCTCGACGTCAGCCTGCGCGGCGCGGTGTCGATCGCCCGCCGCCTGCAGGACCCGCTGGCCGAGCTGGTGAAGATCACCCCCGAGAGCATCGGCGTCGGCCAGTACCAGCACGACGTCGACCAGCGCAAGCTGGCGCAGGCGCTCGAGGCCGTGGTCGAGGACGCGGTGAACGCGGTGGGCGTCGATCTCAACACCGCCTCGGCGCCGCTGCTGGCGCATGTGGCGGGGCTCGGCCCGTCCTTGGCGCAGTCCATCGTCAGCCACCGCGACAGCACCGGTGCCTTCCCCTCGCGCAAGGCGCTGCTGAAGGTGGCGGGGCTCGGGCCGAAGGCCTTCGAGCAATGCGCGGGCTTCCTGCGCATCCGCGACGGGATCGAGCCGCTCGACGCCTCCTCGGTGCACCCCGAGGCCTATGGCGTGGCGCGCAGGATCGTCGCCGCCTGCGGCCGCGACATCCGCCAGATCATGGGCCAGCCCGAGGCGCTGCGCGGCCTGCGCGCAGAGCAGTTCGTCGATGGCGCCTTCGGCCTGCCGACCGTGCGCGACATCCTCAGCGAGCTTGAGAAGCCCGGCCGTGACCCGCGCCCCGATTTCGTCACCGCCAGCTTCACCGACGGCGTCGAGGAGATCACCGACCTGCGCCCCGGCATGATGCTCGAGGGCACGGTGACCAACGTCGCGGCCTTCGGCGCCTTTGTCGACATCGGCGTGCACCAGGACGGGCTGGTGCACGTGAGCCAGCTCGCCGACCGTTTCGTCAAGGACCCGCACGAGGTGGTGAAGGCCGGGGACGTGGTGAAGGTGCGCGTGACCGAGGTCGACGTGCCGCGCAAGCGCATCGGCCTCACCATGCGCAAGGACGGCGGCGGCGAGGCGGCGCAGGAGCGGCGCGGCGCGCCCGACAGGGGACCGCGCGGCAAGGGTCCCGGCGGTCCCGGTGGCTCCGGCGGCAAGGGCCCGCGCGGGCCGATGAGCGCGGGGCCGAAGGGCGGCTCGGGCGGCGGTCAGGGCGCGCTTGGCGCGGCGCTTCTGGATGCGATGAAGAAGAAGACCTGAGACCGGCGTCGCCCGGGGCATGTAGCCCCGGGCACCGGAAAGGTCAGCGCGCCAGACCCCGCTCCGCCAGCCACCTCGCCGAGGGCAGGATCTGCGCCTTGTCGCGCAGCTCGAGGATCAGCCGGGCGCGGCCCTCGAGCGGCGCCACCGCGTCGAAGACCGAGGCCCAGTTGATCGTGCCCTGCCCGATGCCCCAGTGCCGGTCGGCGTAGCCGTCGGCATCCTGCAGGTGCACGTGGCGCAGCCGCGTCCCGGCGCGGCGGATGTAGTAGTCGACCGGCGCCGCACCGTTCGAGCCATGGGCGTAATGCGCGTGGCCGGTGTCGACCGAGACCGCCACCGCCGGGCTGTCGAAACTGTCTGCAAGCAGGCAGCGCGCGTCGGTGTCGATGTCCTCGATGTTCTCGATCACCATGGTCACGCCGGTCTCCTCGGCGCGGCGCACCGCCGGGGCGAGCGTCTCGTGCACCAGCGACACCACGCGGTCGCGGGCATCGGGGTAGTTGTCGAGGTTGTTGTAATCCCACGTGGTGTAGGGGCTGTGGATGACCATCTGCGTCGCCCCGAGCGCCGCGCAGACCTCCAGCCCCTGCAGCATCCGGCGCGAGACCAGCGCGCGGACCTCGAAGTCGAGGTTGGCAAGGCTCAGCCCCCAGAACGGCCCGTGGATCCCCAGCCGCCCCTCGTAGCCCTGCAGCAGCGTCTGCGCCCGCGCCACCAGCGGCTGCCAGTCGCCGCAGAGCACCTCGGCCGTGGTGAAGTCCTGCAGCTCGAGATCGCGCTGGTCGGCGATCACCCAGTCGCGCAGCGTCTCGAGCGTGTCGAGCGGCATCGCCGCTCCGAGAAGGGGAAGAGAGGTCATCTTGGCATTCCTGTTGAACGAACCCGCGACGCGCCCGGTCCGGGCCCGCGCCGCCGAGGGCCGCTCTAGGCCCGGCAGATGACAGGCGCATGACCGGGCCGGGCATTTGTCACCCACCTGAACAATTGTCACGGCAGCTTCGCAAAACCGTCGCCCCGCTGTCGCGCTGGCCCTGTCTACGTCCGGCCATCGCGGAGGGCGCCGGGGACAGGCGCGCTCCGCTCCGGCTTGGACAGGAGCCCGGCACGCGCCGGGACGACAGGAGACAGGACATGATCACACTCAACCGTCGCCACGCGCTCGGCCTTCTCGGAGCAGGCGCCGGCAGCCTCTCGCTGCCCGGCTACCTGCGCGCGCAGGGCGCCCGCCCCTCGATCACCATCGCGGTGCAGAAGATCACCAACAACAACACGCTCGACGTCTGGAACGAGCAGTCGAACGTCGGCGAGCGCGTGTTCTTCCCGAACCTCTGGGAAGGGCTGATCCTGCGCGACTGGATGGGCGACCAGGGCCCCGTCCCCGGCCTCGCCACCGAGTGGAAGCGCCTCGACGACAAGACCATCGAGCTGAAGCTGCGCGAGGGCGTGAAGTTCCACAACGGCGACGAGATGACCGCCGAGGACGTGGCCTTCTCCTTCTCGCCCGAGCGCGTCTTCGGTGACACCCAGCCCGCCGGCGGCAAGACCATCTTCGCCGAGGACTACCAGCCCGAGACCGCCAAGGACCTGCCGCCGAACGTGCCGGGCATCGGCCGCCGGCTCTGGCCCGCGCTGCAGGGCGTCGAGATCGTCGACAAGTACACCGTGCGCTTCCACAATGCGACGCCGGACGTGACGCTCGAGGGCCGTCTCTACTCGCACGGCAGCCAGATCGCCAGCCGCCGCGCCTGGGACGAGGCCGCCTCCTACGCCGAATGGGCCGCCAAGCCGGTGACCACGGGCGCCTACCGGGTCGAGGAGCACCGCCCGGACGTGTCGCTCACCCTCGTCGCCTTCGACGACTACTGGGGCGGCCGCCCGCCGCTCGAGCGCATCACCTTCGTCGAGGTGCCCGAGGTGTCGAGCCGGGTGAACGGGCTGCTGTCGGGTGAGTATGACTTCGCCTGCGACCTGCCGCCGGACCAGATCGGCAACGTCATGGACGCGCCGGGCTTCGAGGTGCAGAACTCGACCATCTGGAACCACCGCATCTCGGTGTTCAACACCCAGAACGAGATCCTCGCCGATCCGCTGGTGCGCCGCGCCATGACCCATGCGATCGACCGCGAGGCCATCGTGCAGGCGCTCTGGGGCGGGCTGACCAAGGTTCCCGCGGGCCTGCAGTTCGAGAGCTTCCGCACCTCGGACATGTTCGTCGAGGGCTGGGCCGCGCCCGAGTTCAACCCCGAACTGGCGCGCGAACTGCTCAAGCAGGCGAACTACAAGGGCGACGCGATCCCCTACCGCCTGCTCAACAACTACTACACCAACCAGGTCTCGAACGGGCAGATCATGGTCGAGATGTGGAAGCAGGTCGGTCTCAACGTGCAGATCGAGATGAAGGAGAACTGGGGCCAGATCCACGAGCCCTCTGGCGTCAAGGGCGTGCGCGACTGGTCGGCCTCGAACACCATCAACGATCCGATCACCCCGATGGTGGTGCAGTTCGGCCCGAACGGCGAGGTCCAGCAGAAGCAGGACTGGTCCAACGCCGAGATGAACCAGCTCTCCGCGATCATGGAGACCTCGACCGACCGCGCCAAGCGCAAGCAGGCGATCACCCGGATGCTGGAAATCGCCGAGCGCGAGGATCCGGCCTACCAGGTGCTGCACCAGAACGCGGTCTTCACCGGCATGCGCTCGGATCTGAACTGGAAGGCCGCGCCGGCCTTCGCGATGGATTTCCGCGCCGAGAACTGGAACGTGTCGAACGGGTAATCCGGCACTTCCCCCTTCCCCGGCGAACCCCGCGGTCCGCCGGGGCTTTTCGTTCCGCGCCCGGCTCCCGGGCCGGACACGGACCGAACGAAAGGACCTCCCCATGGCCAATCTGGTCGAAATCCGCGACCTGCGGGTCGCCTTCGACGGCGTGCCGGTGCTGCACGGGATCGACCTCGACGTCGCCCCCGGCGAGGCGCTCGGCCTCGTCGGCGAGAGCGGCTGCGGCAAGTCGGTCACCTGGCTCGCGGCGCTGGGTCTGCTGCCCGCCAAGGCGCATGTCGGCGGCTCGGTCGTTCTCGAGCACCGCACGCTGTCGGGCGCACCCCGCGCCGAGCTCGAGGCGGTGCGCGGCGGGCGGATCGCGATGATCTTCCAGGACCCGTCGAGCGCGCTCAACCCGGTGATCCGGGTCGGACGGCAGATCTGCGAGGCGCTGCGGCTGCACCGGGGCCTGACCGGCGCGCCCGCGAAGGCCGAGGCGCTGCGGCTGATGGACATGGTCGGCATCCCCGACGCCCGCGCCCGTTTCGACCTCTACCCGCACGAATTCTCCGGCGGCCAGTGCCAGCGGATGATGATCGCCATGGCGCTCGCGGGCGAGCCCGACCTGCTGATCGCCGACGAGCCGACCACGGCGCTCGACGCCACGATCCAGGCGCAGATCCTCGACCTTCTGGCCTCGCTCCGGCGCGAGACCGGCATGGCGCTGGTCTTCATCAGCCACGACCTCGGCGCGGTGGCACAGGTCTGCGAGCGGGTCTGCGTGATGTACGCGGGCCGCATCGTCGAGCAAGGCCCGGTGGGCCAGCTCTTCGCCGCGCCCCGCCATCCCTACACGCGCGGGCTCTTCGACGCGCTGCCGCGCATGGACGGGCCGCGCACCCGGCTCATCCCCATCGACGGCACCGTGCCCGACCCGCGCGCCCTGCCTGCAGGCTGCGCCTTCGCGCCGCGCTGCACCCGCGCGCAGGCCTTCTGCCAGGGCGAGCGGCCCGCGCTGCTGCCGCAGACCGACGGGCGGCAGCTTGCCTGCGCCTACCCGGTGCCGATGCCCGTCCCGACCACTAGCCCGGCCCGCGAAAGGGTGAGCCAATGACCCAGATCCTCGAGGCGGATAACTTGGTCCGCATCTACGAGACCCGGCAGGGGCTCTTCGGCAAGGTCACCCCGGTACGCGCCGTGGACGGCGTCAGCCTGCGCGTGCGGCGCGGCCAGACGCTGGGCATCGTCGGCGAGAGCGGTTCGGGCAAGTCGACGCTCGGCCGGATGTTGCTGGGGGTCGACCCGGCGCAGGGCGGCGAGGTGCGCTTTGCCGGCGCGCCCCTGCCCGCGCGCGGCACCGCCGCCTGGCGCGCGCTCCGCGCCCGGATGCAGATGGTCTACCAGGACCCGCTCGCCGCGCTCGACCGCCGCCTGATCATCGCCGCGCAGATCCGCGAGCCGCTGGAGATCCACCGGCTCGGCTCCGCCGCCGAGCGCGAGGCCCGCACCGCCGAGCTGATGCAGGCCGTCGGGCTGCGCCCCGACCAGGCGGAACGCTACCCGCACGAGCTGTCGGGTGGCCAGCGCCAGCGCGTGGTCATCGCCCGCGCGCTGGCCACCGATCCCGAGCTTCTGGTCTGCGACGAGCCGGTCTCGGCGCTCGACGTGTCGATCCAGGCGCAGGTGGTGAACCTGCTGCGCGACCTGCAGGCGAAGACCGGGCTCGGCATGGTGTTCATCAGCCACGACCTCAAGGTGGTGCGCAACCTCTGCGACCGGGTGGCGGTCATGTACCTCGGCCGCATCGTCGAGGAGGGCCCCGCAGAGGAGATCTTCGCCAGCCCCCGCCATCCCTACACGCAGGCGCTTGTCTCGTCGGTGCCGGTGCCCGGCCGGGCGCTTTCGGGCCGGATCATCCTGCAGGGCGAGCCGCCCAACCCCGCCGCGCGCCCCGCCGGCTGCGCCTTCCACCCGCGCTGCCCGAGGGCCGAGCCGCTCTGCCGCGGTGCCGTGCCCGAGCTGCGCATGACCGAGCCGGGGCGCGCCAGCGCCTGCCATCTTGCCGCCGGGGCCAGCCCCGCCACCGCTGCCTGAGGACCGCCCGATGATCCGCTTCTTCTCGATCCGCCTGCTGCGCGCCCTCGTCACGGTGCTGGCGGTGATGACCTTCGCCTTCGTGGTGCTGCGCATGTCGGGCGACCCGGCGCAGGTGCTTCTCGGGCCCGACGTGCCGCAGGAGACCGTCGACGCCTTCCGCACCGCCTGGGGACTCGACCGCCCGCTCTGGCAGCAATACGCCGCCTACATCGGGCAGATCTTCACCGGCGATTTCGGCATCTCGATGCGCGACCGCTCGCCGGCGCTGGACCTGGTGCTTGAACGCCTGCCCGCGACGCTGCAGCTGACCGTACCCGCGCTGCTTCTTCAGCTCGGCATCGGCATCCCGGCGGGCATCTACGCCGCGCTGCACCGGGGCAGCCTGATCGACCGCGGGGTGATCCTGCTGGCCGTCGCGGGCTTCACCATCCCCTCCTTCGTGCTCGGCCTCGTGCTGGTGCTGCTCTTTGCGGTGATGTGGGGGCTGCTGCCCTCGGGCGGGTTCGGGACCTGGTGGCACGGCATCCTGCCCACCATCACCATCTCGATCGGCGGCATCGGCATCCTCGCCCGCTTCTCGCGCTCGGCGATGATCGAGGTGCTGGGCCAGCCCTACATCCGCACCGCCTCGGCCAAGGGGGTCACGTGGCGCCAGGTGATCTCGCGCCACGCCCTGCCCAACGCCGCCGTGCCGATCGTCACCATCGTCGGCTTCATGGTCGGCTCGCTGGTCGCGGGCGCGGTGGTGACCGAGACCATCTTCAGCTGGCCCGGCATCGGGCGGCTGCTGATCGTGTCGGTGAGCAACCGAGACCTCGCCGTGGTGCAGTGCATCCTGCTGATGATCGCCGCGGTGATGGTGGTCTCGAACCTGATCGTCGACCTGCTCTACGGCTGGCTCGACCCGCGCCTGCGCTCGCAGGCGGCGCATTGAGAGGAGCCCGCCCATGACCCTTGCCATGGACACCCCGAAACCCCGCAACCCGGTGCTGGTGCGGCTCGCCGCGATCCCCGGCAGCGTCGCCTTCGGCCTGATCTGGCTGGCCGCGGTGCTGCTCTGCGCCGCCTTCGCCGACCTCCTCCGGCCCTATGACATCACCCAGATGGACCTCATGGCCCGGCTCTCGCCGCCGGGCACGCCGGGGCACTGGCTGGGCACCGACGAGCTGGGGCGCGACGTGCTCTCGCGGCTGATCCAGTCGGTGCGCGTCTCGCTGGTCATCGCCTTCGGCGCGACCCTGCTCTCGGCGCTCTTCGGCACCGCGCTCGGCTTTCTCGCGGCGCAGTTCCGCGGCTGGGTCGAGCACGTGGTGGTCATGCTCGCCGACTTCCAGGCGGCGCTGCCGTTCCTCATCATGTCGCTGGCGGTGCTGGCCTTCTTCGGCTCGTCGATGGGGCTGCTGGTCTGCCTCATGGGGTTCTACGGCTGGGAGCGCTACGCCCGCATCGCCCGGGGCCTCGCGATCTCGGCGGGTGCGCAGGGCTATGCCGCCGCCGTGGTGCAACTGGGCGCGACTCCGGCGCGGATCTACCTGAGGCACATCCTGCCCAACGTCGCCTCGACCCTCATCGTGTCGATGACGCTGACCTTCCCCGAGATCATCCTCATGGAGTCGGGCCTGTCGTTCCTCGGCCTCGGCGTGCAGCCGCCCGAGACCAGCCTCGGCAACATGGTCGGCTTCGGCCGCGAATACCTCACCACCGCGCCCTGGGTGATGCTCGCCCCCGCCGTGGTCATCATGCTCACCACCCTCTCGATCAGCCTCGTCGGCGACTGGCTGCGCGACAGGCTCGACCCGACCATCCGCTGAAAGGACTTCCCATGACCCGCATCACCGGCCATCGCGGCGCCCGCAACCTCTGGGCCGAGAACTCGCTCACCGGCTTTGCCGAGGTGCTGAAACTGGGCGTCGACGCCGTGGAATTCGACGTGCACCTGACGGGCGCGGGCGAGCTCGTGGTGATCCACGACGCCACGCTCGAGCGCACCACCGAGGCCGAGGGCGAGGTCCGCGCGCTGTCGCCCGAGGCCCGCGCCGCGACGCGGCTGAAGGACAGCACCGACGTGATCCCGACGCTGGACGAGGTGCTGGACCTGCTGGCGCCGCACAAGGATCTCGACCTGCACGTCGAAATCAAGCTCGACGCGCAGAACCGGCCCTATCCCGGCATCGCCGCGAAGGTGGCGGAGGCGCTGCTCGCCCGCGGGCTCGCCAGCCGCAGCCACCTGACCTCCTTCGATCTCGGCATCCTCTGCGACTGCCGCCAGCACGCGCCGCAGATCCGGCGGCTGGTCTCGGCCGACGCGATGTGGGTCGAGAAGCAGGGCGGGCTCGAAGGTTTCATCGAAGCCGTCTCGGATCTCGTCGACATCGTCGCGCTGCGCCACGATTTCCTTGCCGCGCATTGGGACGAGGTGCTGCGCCTCTGGCCCATCGAGCGGCTCTGCGCCTGGACGGTGAACGATGCCGAGACGATGCAGGCCTGGCTGGGCCGCGGCGTCGGCCACCTCACCTCGGACCGGCCCGACCTCGCGCTCGCCCTGCGCCGCGGCGTGCCCGCATGACCCTCATAACCCCGCCGCCCCCCGCGACCCGGACGGCCCTGCCCGCCGGGCTGGTGATCTTCGACTGCGACGGCGTGCTGATCGACAGCGAGATGATCGCCTCGCGCCTGCTGGCCGAGGCGCTGCGCGAGGCCGGGGCCGAGATCACCGCCGCCGAGGCCCATGTCCGCTTCACCGGCGGCGCGCGCGGCGAGATGCTGGCGATCTGCCGCGACGAGCTTGGCATCCTCGCGGCGGAAGAGGTGATCGCGCGGTGGGAGGCCCGGCTCTTTCCCGCGTTCCACGCCGAGCTGCAGCCGGTGCCGGGGATCGAGGCGCTGATCGCCGCGCTCGGCCGCCCGGTCTGCGTCGCCTCGAACAGCCGCATCGCACGGCTCGAGGCCTCGCTCGGCCGCCTGCCGCTCAACGCCCGTTTCGGCGACCATGTCTATTCTGCCGAGATGGGCGCCCGGCCGAAGCCCGCGCCGGACCTCGTGCTGCACTGCCTCGCGCGCATGGGCGTGCCCGCGCCGGAGGCGGTGATGATCGACGACAGCCCGCACGGCATCGAGGCCGCCCGCGCCGCCGGGGTGACCGCCATCGGCTTCGTCACCCCCGGCGATCCGCGCCCCGGCCGCGCTGCGCTGCTGCGTGCCGCGGGGGCCGCCGAGGTCGCCCATGGCGCCGGGGATCTGGCGGAGCTCCTGCTCGCCTGAGTGCGCCGCCGCCACACCCCGGAGAAGTGCCCGCGCCGCCGGGAGGCAGCGCCGCCTGCTGGCGCGGGTGCGGGTGCGGGCGCGGGCGCGGGTACGGGGCGCCGAAAAGCCGCCTTGACTCGCGGCCGTGGCGCGGCGCAAGGGACGCTGCCCGCCCCCTCTTTTCGGAACAGCCAGACCCGTGACCGCAAATCCCTATGAACTGACCGGCTTCTACGACACCGCCATTGCCGCCGGCCGGCACCGGGAAATCGTCGGCGGCCGCTGGGAGGAGACCGGGCGGATCGAGATGGCGATCCTGCGCGAGGCCGGGCTGCTGCCGCATCACCACCTGCTCGACATCGGCGCCGGCTCGCTGCGCCTCGGCTGCAAGGCCGTGCCCTATCTCGAGCCCGGCCACTACTGGGCGACGGACGCCTCGCGCAAGATCATGCTGGCGGGCCACGCCGCCGAGCTCGAGGACCCGGCGCGGCTCGACCCGGCGCAGCTGGTCGAGGACGCGCGCTTCGAGTTCCCCGGCATCGCGCCCGGCATCACCCATGCCATCGCCTTCGCGGTCTTCCCGCACCTGCCGATGGCCTACCTGCGCCGCGCGCTGACCAACCTGCACCGCTTCGCGGAACTCGAGAGCTTCCTCTTCACCGTCTTCCTCGCCCCCGACCCGGTGACCGCGATGCGCCCGTACCGCCAGCCCGACGGGGTGGTGACGCATGACATCCGCGCGCCCTACCACATCCTCGCCGAGGACGTGGCGCATCTCGCGCAGGGCAGCGGTTGGCAGGTGAGCCGGAGCGACGTGATGCTGCCGCGCGGACAGGTGCTGTTCACCGCGCGGCCGCTGCGGGCCTAGGGCCCTTCAGCCCGCCAGCTCGCGCGAGACCAGCTCGACCCAGAAGCGCATCCCCGGCAGGATCGCGCCATCGTCGAAGTTGTAGGCGGCATTGTGCAGCTCGGCGCTGTCGCCGTTGCCGTACCAGAGGATCGCGCCCGGTCGCTTCTCGAGCAGGTAGGAGAAATCCTCCGAGCCCATCAGCGCGTCGCAATTGTCATCGACGTTCTGCGCCCCCGCGACCGCGGCGGCGGCGGCCACCGCGAGGGCCGTCTTGGCCGCGTCGTTGGAGGTCACCGGGTAGCCCGGCCGCCAGTCGAGCTCGGCCTCGCAGCCGAACTGCTCGGCACCGGCCTTCAGCATCCGCCGCAGGTGCGCCTCGATCTCGGCGCGGGTCGCCGAGTTCATCGTGCGGATCGTGCCGCCGAAGATCGCGGTGTCGGGGATCACGTTGAGCGCGCCGCCCGAGCCCGCCTCGAGCCAGGTGATCGACACGACCACCTGGTCGAACGGATCCGAGAAGCGCGAGACCAGCGTCTGCGCCGAGGCGATGAGATGCGCCGCCGCGACCACCGGGTCGATCGACTTGGTCGGGGCCGAGGCATGGCCGCCGCGCCCGCTCACCGTGACGACGAAGCGGTCGCCCCCCGCCATCAGCGGGCCGGGCCGCGTGGCGAACTGGCCGACCGGCAGGCCGGGCTGGTTGTGCATGGCATAGACCGCACCGATGCCGAAGCGCTCGAGGATGCCCTCCTCGATCATCGTGCGCGCCCCGGCGCCGCCCTCCTCGGCGGGCTGGAAGATCAGCGCGACGGTGCCGGCGAAGTCGCGGGTCTCGCAAAGGTAGCGCGCGGCGGCGAGCAGCGTCGCGGTGTGCCCGTCATGGCCGCAGGCATGCATCATGCCGGGCACTTTCGAGGCATAGGGAAGGTTGGTCTTCTCGTCCATCGGCAGCGCGTCCATGTCGGCGCGCAGGCCGATCACCGGGCCCTCGCCCTTCGCGCCGCGGATCAGGGCGACGATGCCGGTCTTGGCGATGCCGGTCTCGATCTCGTCGACGCCGAAGCCCTTCAGCTTCTCCGCGACGAAGGCGGCGGTGGTGTGAAGCTCGTAGAGCAGCTCGGGCTTCTCGTGCAGGGTTCGTCGCCAGGTTTTCGCCTCGTCTGCGATGCGGGCCATCTCGTCTGCGTGGGTCACGCGGTCTCTCCTGTTGTCTTCGTCCGGCGTGGGCGGCACGGGCGGGCGGAGGCGGCATCGCGGCGCGCCGGCAAGGATGCGCGGGGCAGCTTCGCCGGGGCCCGGGGATGCGCGCGACCGGGCCCCCGTTTGGGGCGCCCCGCCGGATCACGGCCTCACGCTTGCAGAAACCGGCGCCGAGGCCAAGGCGCTCAGAGGGAATCTTCGACCCGGAAGCCCTCGGGGATCGCATCGCGCCCGTCGAGCAGCAGGTCGGCCATGACCTCGGCCACCTTCGGCCCCATGCCGAAGCCGATCTTGAAGCCGCCATTGGCGATGAAATGCCCCGCGCGCCCGGGCCATGCGCCCAGCATCGGCGCGCGGCTGCGGGCGCGCGGGCGCACCCCGGCCCAGCGTTCGATCACCTCGGCACCGTCGAGCGCGGGCACCGCCAGCACCGCGCGGGCGATGAGATCATCGCATTGCCCGTCGGTCGAGGCGGGATCGTCGAAATCCCGCTCCGAGGTCGAGCCGATCGCCACGGTGCCGTCGGCATGGGGCACCACGTGCAGCCCCTCGGCGTAGATCTGCGGCACCTCGCCCGCGTCGAAGCGCAGGCTGACCGACTGGCCCTTCACCCCGGTGCCGACGTTCCGGCCGAGCGCCTCCGACAGCGCCCCGAGCCCGCGCCAGCCCGCCGCCCAGACGACGCGGCCCGCATCCTCTGCCTCGGGCACCACCTCGACGCCGCGCGCCGCCAGCGCCGCGACCAGCGCCGCGCAGGCCCGGCGCGGGCTCATCCGCGCGGTCAGCGTGTCGCGCACCAGAAGGCCCGAGGGCGAGACCGGGGCCCATGCGCCCGCCTCGGCGACAGGGATCACCTTCCAGACGGCAGTGTCGCCCCAGAGTTCCCGCGCCGTGAGCTCGCGCGCCCGCGCCAGCTCGGTCGCCTTGTCATCCGCCAGCGGCTGCAACCGCCCGAGCCGCCCGTAGCCCGCCGAGACGCCGCCCGCCGCCTCGACCCCGGCCCAGAACTCCGCCGCCATCAGCAGGCTCTCGAGCTGGAAGGCCTTCTTGGGGTTCCAGTTCTCGGGCACATGCGGGGCCAGCGCGCCGACCTGCCCGCCGCTCGATCCCGAGCCCGCGCCGAAGGGGTCGACGACGCGCACCTTCGCCCCCCGCTCGAGGCAGGCCCAGGCCGTCGACAGGCCGAAAATCCCTGCCCCGCGCACCGTCACATCCACGTTCCCAAGCCCGCTTGCCATTCCGCTCTCTCCGCTTCATGTAGGATCACAGTTCTAGGACAGGTGCGAAGAATGAGCCAGCCCGACGCCCCCGAGTGGCGCGACGGAGACGTCCCCGTCTCGCCGCGTTTCGACGATCCCTACTATTCGCTGGAAAACGGGCTGTCGGAGACCCGGCACACCTTCCACGCGGGCAATGGCCTGCCAGCGCGGCTGAGGGACGGCTTCCACGTGGCGGAACTGGGCTTCGGCACCGGGCTCAACCTGCTGGCGACGCTCGCGCTCTGGCGCGAGAGCGGCGTGGCGGGGCAGCTGCGCTTCACCACCTTCGAGGCCTTCCCGCTCGCCGCCGCCGACATGCTGCGCGCGCAGGCCCCCTTCCCCGAGCTGGCGCCGATCGCCGCCGAGCTGGCGCCCTTCTGGCAGGCCGAGGCGCGCGCCTTCACCCTGCCCGACCTGCGCTTCACCATGGTCGAGGGCGACGCGCGGCAGACCCTGCCGGCGTGGCCCGAGCAGGCCGACGCGTGGTTCCTCGACGGCTTCTCGCCCGCCAAGAACCCCGAGCTCTGGGGGCCTGAGCTGATGGGCGAGGTCGCCCGCCACACAGCGCCGGGCGGCAGCGCCGCCACCTACACCGCCGCGGGCCACGTGCGCCGCGCGCTGGCCGAGGCCGGGTTCGAGGTCGAACGCCGCCCCGGCCATGGACGAAAGCGCCACATGACCGTGGCAAGGAAACCCTGAATGGCACAGCAGAACACGCGCCTCGGCATCTGGCTGATGGTGCTGACGACCTTCATCTTCTCGCTGCAGGACGGCCTGTCGCGGCACCTGTCGGAAGCCACCAACGTCTACATGGTGACGATGGTGCGCTACTGGTTCTTCGCCGCCTTCGTGCTGACCCTTGCCGCGCGCAGCAAGGGCGGGCTGCGCGCCGCCGCGCACAGCGGCCAGCCGGTGCTGCAGGCGATCCGCGGCGTGCTGCTGGTGCTCGAGATCTGCGTGATGGTCTCGGCCTTCGTCTATCTCGGCCTCGTCGAGAGCCACGCGGTCTTTGCCTGCTACCCGCTGCTGATCGCCGCCCTGTCGGGGCCGGTGCTGGGCGAGAAGGTCGGCTGGCGGCGCTGGACCGCGATCGGCATCGGCTTCGTCGGCATCGTCATCATCCTGCAGCCCTCGGGTGGGGTGTTCTCGCCGCTCGCGGCGATCCCGCTGCTGGCGGCGACCATGTTCGCGCTCTACGGGCTGCTGACCCGCCGCGTCGCCCGCACCGACAGCGCCGCAACCTCGTTCTTCTGGACCGGGGTGGTCGGCGTGCTGACCGCGACGGCGATCGGCATGTGGTTCTGGGAGCCGATGAGCGGGCCCGACTGGGCGATGATGGCGCTGCTCTGCCTGACCGGCGCGACCGGCCACTACACGCTGATCAAGTGCTACGAGGTCGCCGAAGCCTCGGCGGTGCAGCCCTTCGCCTACCTGCAGCTGGTCTTCGCCTCGGCGCTCGGTCTCACCGTCTTCCACGAGGAATTGCGCACCAACGTGGTGATCGGCGGGGCGATCATCGTCTGCGCGGGGATCTTCACGCTGATCCGCGCGCGCAAGGCCGAACAGCGCTAGACCCGCGCCGGCGCCGCGGCAGGAAACGGCCTATCGCGGGGTGCCGGCTGCGCCCCGCGACCATCCGGCACCCCCGCCCCGCGTTTTTGCGGTTGATTTGCTGAGCCAAATCAAAATCATGGTGTACACGTAAAGGTAGCACCCGACTCGGCATTGCCCGGGCCGGGCGCATACCACGATTGATTTTGAGCAAATCCTTATCCGCAGAAAGGCATCGCCCATGGCACGCCGCTTCGCATCGCTCCTGCTTTCGACGACCCTTGTCGCCACGCCGCTGCTCGCGCAGGTGAACACCGACGCAGGCACGCTCTATCCCGAACAGATCGAGCGCTTCTTCAACCAGCCGGGCTATTCGCCCTATGCCGGGCGCAGCTTCCCGACCCGTCCGCTCTGGGGCGAGCAGCACCTGCACACCGCCTGGTCGGCCGACGCCTTCGCCGGCGGCACCCGGGTCGGCCCGGACGACGCGCTGCGCTATGCCAAGGGCGCCGAGATCACCTCGAGCACCGGCCAGCAGGTCAAGCTCTCGCGCCCCTATGACTGGATGGTGGTGACCGACCACTCCGACGCGATGGGCGTGGTCGCCAACATCTACGAGGGCGATCCCGAGATGCTCTCGGACCCGCAGATCAAGAAATGGCACGACGGCATGGTCGAGGGCGGGGCTTCGGCCAGCAAGGTCATGATGGAGATGATCGCCGCGCAGGGCGAGGGCAAGCTGCCCGCGGCGATGACCGACAACGAGGTGCAGTTCGACATCTGGAAGAAGATGACCGAGATCGTCGAGGGCCACAACCAGCCCGGCATCTTCTCGGCCATCATCGGCTACGAGTGGTCCTCGAACTACGGCGGCGGCAACAACCTGCACCGCAACGTCATCTACCGGGACGACAAGTATTTCGCCGACCAGGTGCGCCCGCTGACCACCTTCGACACCGAGCAGCCGCGCGAGCTCTGGGACTGGCTGCAGGCCTACGAGGACAAGACCGGCGGCCGGGTGCTGGCGATCCCGCACAACGGCAACCTGTCGAACGGGCTGATGTTCGCCACCGAGACCCCCGACGGCCACCCGATCGACGCCGCCTGGGCCGAGAAGCGCGCCCGCTGGGAGCCGCTCTACGAGGTCACCCAGGGCAAGGGCACCTCGGAGCAGCATCCCTCGCTCGCCCCCTCGGACGAGTTCGCCGACTTCGAGATCTGGGACGCCGGCAACCTCAACGTCGTGCCCAAGGAGCCGGGCATGATCGAGTATGAATACGCCCGCCAGGCGCTGAAGCGCGGCCTCAAGCTCGAGGACGAATTCGGCACCAACCCGTTCAAGTTCGGCCTCGTCGGCTCGACCGACGCGCATACCGGCGTGTCCTCGACCGAGGAGAACAACTTCTGGGGCAAGTTCCCGGCTTCCGAGCCCTCGCCCGAGCGCTCGACCGGCAACGCCTTCGACTTCGACGGGCGCACCGTCAAGGACTGGAAGCTCGGCGCCTCGGGCCTGACCGCGGTCTGGGCCACAGAGAACACCCGCGCCTCGATCTGGGACGCGATGAAGCGCAAGGAGGTCTACGGCACCACCGGCACGCGCATCGGCCTGCGCTTCTTCGGCGGCTGGGAGTTCGCCGAGTCCGACGCGCTCGGCCGCACCCCGGCCAACATCGGCTACGCCAAGGGCGTGCCGATGGGCGGAGACCTGATGCCCGCGCCCGAAGGCGCCACCGCGCCGAACTTCCTCGTCGCGGCGCTGAAGGATCCCTTCTCGGGCAACCTCGACCGCATCCAGATCGTCAAGGGCTGGGTCGATGCCGAGGGCGAGATGCAGGAGAAGATCTACGACGTGGCCTGGTCGGGGGATCGCGAACCCGGCGAGGATGGCAAGGTGCCGCCCGTCGGTGACACGGTCGACGTCGCGACGGCCTCCTTCACCAACACCATCGGCGCACCCGAGCTGATCACCGTCTGGACCGATCCCGATTTCGACCCGGCGCTCGACGCCTTCTACTACGCCCGGGTGATCGAGATCCCGACGCCGCGCTGGACGGCCTATGACGCCGCCTACTTCAAGGATGCGGCCTTCACCGACGACGTGCCGATGACCGTGACCGAGCGCGCCTACAGCTCGCCGATCTGGTACGCCGCGAGCAAGTGAGCATGACCGGCTTCGGAACCGACGTGACCCTCGAGCGCCCCTTCGACGAGGCGCTCGAGGCGGTGACCGCGGCGCTTGCCGCCGAGGGCTTCGGGGTGATCTCGCGGATCGACCTCGACAAGGCCTTTGCCGAGAAGCTCGGCAAGGACTTCCGCCGCTACACCATCCTCGGGGCCTGCAACCCCGGCCTCGCCCACCGGGCCGTCACCGCGCGGCCCGACGTGGGGCTGCTGCTGCCCTGCAACGTGACCGTCGAGGAAGCCCCCGGCGGCGCGCTGGTGCGGCTGGTCGACGCGGGACAGATGATGGGAATGGGCGATCTCGGGCAGGTGCCCGAGATCACCGAACTGGCCGCCGACGCGGGCGCGCGCCTCGCCCGGGTCGCCGAGGCGCTGCGCAAGGGCTGAAGGCAGAACACCATGAAGATCGGCACCGTCCTCCGCTCCCCGCTCCTGCACTTCTTCATCCTCGGCGGGCTGGTCTTCGGGCTCTACGCGCTTATGGCCCCGCCGCAGGCGCCCGGCTCCCGCGACGACGTGCTGCACCTGACCGAGGACGAGGCGAACCGGCTCGCGGACGGCTTCCTCGCCGCCTGGGGCCGCCCACCGACCGAGGCGGAATCGCGCGGCCTCGTCCGCGACTGGGCCACCGAGGAGGCGATGGTGCGCGAGGCCCTGACGCTCGGGCTCGACAAGGGCGACGCGATGATCCGCAACCGCCTGCGCGCCAAGATGGAGTTCCTCGCCGAGGCCCCCGCCGCGACGATGGAGCCCGACGACACGGCACTTCAGGCCTTCTACGCCGAGAACGCCGCGCAGTACGCCCGGCCCGCGCAGATCAGCTTCCAGCAGGTGCTGCTGCCCCCGGAAGCCTCGCCGGAAGAGGTCGCCGCGCTGCGAGCAGAGCTTGCACAGGGCGCGGATCCCGCCGGGCTCGGCCGCGCGACCATGCTGCCGCCGGCGATCGAGGACATGGCCGCCACGGCGGTGGAGCGGGTCTTCGGCGGCGGCTTCGGCACGGCGGTCGCGGCGCTGCCGCTCGGGGAGTGGTCGGGCCCGGTGCCGAGTGGATACGGCGCCCATCTCGTCCGGCTGGATGCCCTGCGCGAGGCGAGCCTGCCGCCGCTCGAGGCGGAACGCGCCAAGGTGCTCGCCGACTGGCGTTCGGCCGAGGCGCGCAAGATGCGCGCGGCCTTCACCGACCAGCTGCTGAGCCGCTACACGCTCGACCTGCCGCAGGACCAGCCGCTGCCGGACGCGCAGCAATGAGAACGCTCGCGGCCCTCCTTCTCCTCATCCTCGCGGCGCTCCGCCCGGTCCCCGCCGCGGCCCACGCGCTCGACCCGGGGTTCCTCGAGCTTTCGGCGATGGATGCCGCGCAGTGGCGTGTGAGCTGGCGGATGCCCGACGTGAACGGCCGCCCGATGCCTATCGTGCCGGTGCTGCCCGACACCTGCCAGCACACGCCGCCCCCCGCCCCCGCCTTCGACGGGCGCGCCTGGGTCACCTCCTACATCGCCACCTGCCCCGAGGGTCTGGCCGGCGCAACCATCGGCATCGAGGGGCTCGCCCGCACCCGCACCGACGTGCTGGTGCGCTACGAGCTGACCCCCGGCGCGGCCCAGACCCAGCGCCTCACCGCGAGCGCGCCCTCCTTCACAGTGCCCGTCGATCCCGGCCACGGCGCGGTCTTTGCCAGCTACGTCGCGCTCGGGGTCACGCATATCCTCGAGGGGGTGGATCACCTGCTCTTCGTCTTCGCGCTGCTCCTGCTGGTTCGCCAGCCGCGGCGGCTCCTGTGGGCGATCACCGCCTTCACGCTGGCGCACAGCCTGACGCTCGCCGCCGCGACGCTGGGCCTGCTGCGGCTGCCTTCGGCGCCGGTCGAGGTGGTGGTGGCGCTGTCGATCGTGTTCCTCGCCTACGAACTGGCCCTGCCGCCCGAGCGCCGCGATCCGGTGTCCGAGCGGTTTCCGGCGCTGGTCTCCTTCGGCTTCGGGCTGATCCACGGGCTCGGCTTCGCCGGCGCGCTGCGCGAGATCGGCCTGCCGCAGTCGGACATCCCGCTGGCGCTGCTGTCCTTCAACATCGGCGTCGAGCTCGGGCAACTCATGTTCATCGCGCTGGTGCTGACGATCGGCTACATGGCCCGCCGCATGGCCCCGGTCCTCGCGACGCATGGTGCGCGGCTCAGCCGGCTCAGCAGCTATGGTATCGGTACCATCGCCGCCTTCTGGGTGATCGAGCGCATCGCCGCCTTCTGACGCCGATCAGGGCTGGACAGCCTCGCCCCGCGCCTCGGACAGCAGCGCCTGCGTGCGCGACACGAGAAATTCCGCCACCAGCCGCGCCGCGCGCGACAAGGGCCGCCGCGCGTCGATCGCCACCGAGATCGTCGGCGGCACCAGCCCCTTGTCCTTCAGCGGCAGGAACAGCAGCGCGCCGTCGCGCAGCTCGGGCAGCACGTCTAGCTCGGAGGTGATCATCGCAACCTCGCCCTGCCGCAGCGCGCACTTGACCAGCTGGATCGAGTTCGAGGCCAGCACCGGCGCGTTCTCGGCGAAGAACCAGGCGTAGCGGTTGTCGAGGTACTGGCGCGTCGGCAGCAGCGCGCTCTGCGAGACCAGCGCATGGCCGCTGACCTTCGCCAGCGAGGTCTCGGGCTCCTCGGCCAGCGGGTGGCCGGGCGCGACGATGCAGCCGAAGCGCAGCTTCTCGCTCCACATCACGTGCTGGTGCCGCAGCCGCGGCAGGTTGAAGGCCATGGCCACCTCGACCGTGCCCTCGTCGAGCTCGCGCGCGGCCTCGGCGGGGGTGAGGATGTCGAGGGCGAGCCGCAGCCGCGGGTGCTCGGCGCGCAGCCAGGCGTGAAGATCGAGCAGCACCCCGTTGGCAAGGCTGTCCATCGCCGCCAGGCGCACGCTGCCGCGCTCCTGCCCGCGCATCTCCATGAGGTCGGTCTCGAAGCGTTCGGCATCCGAGCGCCAGCGCCGCGCCATGACCACCAGCGCCTCGCCCGCCGCGGTCGGCCGCATGCCGCGCGGCAGGCGCTCGAAGAGCGGCGCGCGCTGCGCCTCTTCCAGCGACTTGATGTGCCGGTCGATGGCCGAGGCGGCGATGCCGAGCGCCCGCGAGGCCGCCTGGACCGAGCCATGCTCGGCCACGGCCTCGACGTAGAGCAGCGGGCGGGGGACGAGATGCAACGGCATCGGGCAGTTCCTTCCATTCTCGCTCCGAGAACGGAGCATTACTTCTTTTGTTATAGATGGCAATCCGGGCCCCGGCTACGGTCGTCGGGAAGATGACCCGAGGACCGCAGACCCATGACCGCCAGCCGCAAGACCGCCCCCCTACGCAAGGCCGCCCGATGATCCACGATCTCGTCATCCGCGGCGCGCGCGTGGTCACCCCGGGTTCGGTCTCGACCTGCGAGATCGGCGTGCTTGGCGGCACCATCGCCACGCTCGGCACCGGGCTCGAGGGGCGCGAGGTGATCGAGGCGGCAGGGCTCGTCGCCCTGCCCGGCGGCATCGACAGCCACGTGCACATCTCGCAGCCCTCCGGCCCCGGCATCGAGATGGCCGACGATTTCGCCTCGGCCACCCGCGCCGCGGCCTGCGGCGGCAACACCACGGTGATGCCCTTCTGCCTGCCCGAGGAAGGCCAGACCCTGCGCGAGGCGGTCGCCGCCTACCTTGCCAAGGCCGAGGGCAACTGCCTGACCGACGTATCCTTCCACCTCATCGTGAAATCGGTCGATCCGGTCACGCTGGGGCAGGATCTGCCGGCGCTGATCGCGCAGGGGATGACCAGCTTCAAGGTCTTCATGACCTACCAGGGCATGCGCCTCACCGACGCCGAGATCCTGCAGGTGATGGCGGTGGCGCGCGAGCATGGCGCGCTGACGCTGGTCCATGCCGAGAACGAGGATGCCATCGAGTTCCTGCGCGACAAGGCCGAGCGCGCCGGGGAGATCGCCCCGGTGCACCACGCCCGTACCCGCCCCGTGCCGGTCGAGCGCGAGGCCACCCACCGCGCCGCCATGCTGGCCGAGGTGGCGGGCGTGCCGGTGATGATCGTGCATGTCTCGAACGGCGAGGCGCTGGACGAGATCCGCCGCGCGCGCGAGCGCGGCGTGCGGGTCTTCGCCGAGACCTGCCCGCAATATATCACGCTGACCGCCGGCGACCTCGACCGCGCCGGCTTCGAGGGGGCGAAATGGGTCTGCTCGCCGCCGCCGCGCGACGACGCCCAGCAGGCGGCGATCTGGGCCGGGATCGAACAGGGCGCCTTCGACGTCTTCTCCTCGGACCATTGCCCGTTCCGCTTCGCGGACCCGGCGGGCAAGGACGCGCCCGGCGCCCGCGCCTCGTTCCGCAACATCCCCAACGGCATTCCCGGCGTCGAGACACGCCTGCCGATCCTCTTTTCCGAGGGGGTGGTGAAGGGGCGCATCTCGCTGCCCACCTTCGCCGCGCTCACCGCCTCGAACCATGCCCGCATCTACGGGCTCGAGAACAAGGGGGTGATCGCGGTGGGCAAGGACGCGGACATCGTCCTGTGGGATCCCGCGCTCACCCGCCCGATCACGCAGGAGCGGCTGCATCACGGCTCGGACTACACGCCGTGGGAAGGCTTCGAGGTCACCGGCTGGCCGGTGCGCACGCTGCTGCGCGGACAGACGGTCATGCTGGATGGCGAACCCGCAGGAACACCCACGGGCAGCCATGTCGCCCGCGCCAAACCAGAGGTCACCCCATGAGCTTCCCCGCTTTCGACGGCCGCCGCATCGGCATGCTGACCCCCTCGTCCAACACCGTGCTCGAGCCCTATACCTCGGCCATGCTGGCGCCCTTCGGCGACGAGGCCAGCGCGCATTTCGGGCGCTTCCGGGTGGTCGAGATCTCGATGTCGGGCGCCTCGCAGGCGCAGTTCACGCTCGAGCCGATCCTCGAGGCGGCCGAGCGGCTGGCCGAGGCCAACCCGCATGTCATCGCCTGGAACGGCACCTCGGCCGCATGGCTCGGGCTCGACAAGGACCGCGCGCTCTGCGCCGCGATCACCGAGCGCACCGGGGTTCCGGCCACCTCGACCATGCTGGCCTATGACGAGATCTTCCGCGCCGAGGGGATCAGGCGGCTCGGCCTCGTGACCCCCTACATCGACGACATCCAGACCCGCATCGCCGCCAACTACGCGGCGCAGGGGATCGAGATCGTCGCGGAGGCGCGGCTCGAGGACAAGGGCAACTACAGCTTCGCCACCTACCCGCCCGAGCAGGTCGCCGCGATGGTGACCGAGGTGGCGCAGGCGCGGCCCGACGCCATCGCCGTGGTCTGCACGAATTTCCGCGGCGCGCCGGTGGCCGCGCGGCTCGAGGCCGAAACCGGGATCCCCGTGCTCGACTCGGTCGCGATCACCGCCGCGCACTGCCTGCGCGTCGCGGGGCTCGACCCCGCCCGCGTCACCGGCTGGGGGAGCGTGTTCCAGCGCGTCGCCCGGCTCACCCCCGTCCCGACGACCTGAGCCGACACCCGGACAGACCCCAACAAGGAGAGCACTACATGATCCGCAAGATCGCAACCTGCGCCGCGGCGCTGGCCATCCTCGGTGTGCCCGCAAGCGCCGAAAGCCTGCGCGTGATGGGCCAGCCCGTCGCCACCGGCCTCATCCAGAAATCCATCGAGCAGCCGTTCTTCGAGAACTTCGCCGCCGAGACCGGGCTCGAGGGCTTCACCGCCGATTACCAGCCGGTCGACGTGACCGGCATCAAGGACACCGAGCAGCTGCGCATCCTCAAGGGCGGGCTCTTCGACATCGTCTCGCTGCGCCTGAGCCAGGTGTCGCGCGACGAGCCGACGATCCTCGGGCTCGACCTCGTGGGGCTGAACCCCGATTACGAGACCGGCAAGGCGACGGTCGAGGCCTTTGCCCCGGTGGTCGACGCGCAGCTGCAGGAGAAGTTCAACACCAAGTTGCTCGGCGTCTGGCCCTTCGGCCCGCAGGTGCTGTTCTGCGAGCCCGAGATCACCTCGCTCGCCGACCTCAAGGGGCTGAAGGTGCGGGTCTACGACCAGAACCTCGCCGAGTTCGTCAGTCTCGTCGGTGGCACCCCGGTGCCAATCGGCTTCCCCGAGGTGCAGCAGTCGCTCGCCCGCGGCGTGGTGGACTGCGCGATCACCGGCCCGTCCTCGGCCAACTCCGCCGGCTGGCCCGAGGTCAGCTCCTACACCATGCCCATCGCCTTCCAGCTGGCGATGAACGGCTACGGCATCAACCTCGACACCTGGAAGGGCCTGACGCCCGAGCAGCAGGCGCAGCTTCAGGCCGGCTTCGACAAGCTGACCAGCCGCATCTGGGACTATTCCGAAGAGCTCTTCACCGACGCGGTGAACTGCAACACCGGCGCCGAGCCCTGCACCACCGGCACCAAGTACGACCTCAAGCTGGTCGAGCCCACCGAGGCCGACACGGCGCTGATCGGCACCGCCGTGCCCAACATCTCCTTCCCCGCGTGGAAAGAGGTCTGCGACGCCACCAACCCCGGCTGCTCCGAGGCCTGGATGGACACCGTCGGCGCCGGCCGGAACATGTAACGCAACCCGCGTCCGGGCCGCGCTGGCCCGGGCGCCCTCGCAACGGAGCGTCTCATGGACCGCCTCGCCACCTGGATCAGCCGGCTCTTCGGTTGGTCGCTTCTGTTCCTGTCGGGCTTCGTCGCGCTGGAGACCCTGCTGCGCAAGCTCTTCAACACCTCGCTGCAGGGCGCCGACGAGCTCGGCGGCTACATCCTCGCCATCGGCTCGGCGCTGGCCTTCATCGTCGCGATGATCGACCGCGCGCATATCCGCATCGATGTGCTGCACGCGCGCTTCCCCCTGCGCTTGCAGGCGCTGGTCGACTGGCTCTCGGTGCTCTCGCTCGGAGTGCTGGGGCTCTTCTTCCTCTACGTCGGCTGGTTTGTCATCGGCGACACGCTGGCCTATGGCTCGACCGCAGCGACGCCCTGGCGCACGCCGCTGATCTGGCCGCAATCGGGCTGGTACGCGGGGCTGGCAATCTTCGCGCTCTGCTCCTTCGCCATGGCCGCCCGCGCCACGCGCCTGTTCCTGTCGGGCCGTCACGAGCAGCTCGCCGCCGAGTTCAACCCGGTCAGCGCCGAGGACGAGCTGGGCGAGGAACTCCAACAGATGCAGGACCGCTGACCATGGGCATTCTCGACATTCTCGTCGGCTTCATCGTGATGATGGGGCTGCTGCTGGCCGGGCTTCCGGTCGCCACGGTGATGGTCGCCATGGGCGTCGCCGGGGGCATGGTCCTCTACGGGCCGGTGCTGCTGCAGAGCATGGGGCCGGTGCTCTGGGGCACGTCCAACGAGCCGGTGCTGACCGCCATCCCGCTCTTCATCCTGCTGGGCGAGCTGCTGCTGCGCTCGGGCCTGGCGGACCGGATGTACGGCACGCTCGCGCTCTGGCTCGGGCGGCTGCCCGGCGGGCTGCTGCACACCAACATCGGCTGCTGCTCGCTCTTTGCCGCGACCTCGGGCTCGTCGGTCGCCACCGCCGCGACCGTCGGCACCGTCGCCCTGCCCGCGCTGACCGAGCGCCGCTACCGGCCGTCGCGCTCGCTCGGCTCGCTCGCCGCGGGCGGCACGCTGGGGATCCTCATCCCGCCGTCGGTGAACCTGCTGGTCTACGGCTCGCTTGCCAGCGTCTCGGTCGGGCAGCTCTTCCTTGCGGGGATCATCCCGGGCATCCTGCTCACCCTGCTCTTCATGGCCTTCATCGCCGCGCAGGACATCCTCGCCCCCGGCGGCGCCTTCGAGGATGCCGAGGTGCCGCTCGACGTGAAGCTGCGCGCGCTGAAGAACCTCGTCCCCGCCGCCACGGTCTTCGTCATCGTGATGGGGTCGATCTACCTCGGCATCGCCACGCCGACCGAAAGCGCCGCGCTCGCCGTGGTGGTGGCGCTCGGCTTCGTCTGGCACGAGGGCAAGCTCTCGGTCGCCTTCCTCGATACCTGCTTCCGCAAGACCGCCAAGACCACGGGGATGATCCTGCTGATCATCGTCGCGGCCTTCACGCTGAACGTCACGCTGGCGCTCGGCGGGATCACCGGGGTGATGTCGGCATGGGTCGAGGGGCTTGGCCTCACGCCGGTCGAGCTGCTGTTCGCGCTGATGCTCTTCTACCTCGTGCTCGGCATGTTCATGGATGTGCTTTCGATGCAGGTGCTGACCATTCCCATCGTCGTGCCGATCATCGTCTCGGCGGGGATCGACCCGGTCTGGTTCGGCATCTTCGTCGTGCTGATGTGCGAGCTCGGCATGATCACCCCGCCGGTGGGCATGAACCTCTACGTCGTGCACGGCGTGCGCGGCGACAAGGAGCCCTTCACCGACGTGGTTGCCGGCGCGGTGCCCTATGCCGCGCTGATGCTGCTCTTCACCTCGGCCCTGATCTTCTGGCCGTCCATTGCAACCTGGCTGCCGGAGGCGATCGGACGATGAGCCCGCGTGACCATTTCCCCCCTCTCGACGACGCGACCACGCTGCTCGAGGGGTTCCGCGCCGGCACCGGCGATCCGGTGGGCGCCGTCGAGGAGTGCCTGTCGCGCATCGCCCGGCTCGAGCCCACGCTCAACGCCTTCTCGGCCCGTGCCACCGACGCGCTCGACCGCGCCCGCGAGGCGGCGGCACGCTGGAAGGCAGGTGCGCCTTGCGGCCCGCTCGACGGCGTGCCGGTGATCATCAAGGACAACCTCGTCTCGGCGGGGTTGCCCGCGGCCTGGGGCAACCCGGAACTCGGGCGGCGCGTGCCGGAGCGGGACGAGCTGCCGGTCGCCGCGCTGCGCGCCGCCGGGGCGATCGTGCTCGGCAAGGGCAACACGCCCGAGTTCGCGGTCGAGGGCTACACGGCCAACACGACCTTCGGCGTTACCCGCAACCCCTTCGACCCCGAGCTGACCCCCGGCGGCTCCTCGGGCGGGGTGGTGGCGGCGGTGGCCTCGGGCATGGCGGCGGCGGGGCTCGGCACCGACGGCGGCGGCTCGATCCGCCGGCCCGCGGGTTACACCGGGCTCTGGGGGCTGAAGCCCGGCATCGGCGCGGTGCGCCGCGGCGGCGGGCTGGCGCAGGTGCTGCTGGATTTCGAGACTGTGGGACCGATCACCCGCTCGGCGCGGGATCTGGCGCTCTTCCAGTCGGTGCTGTCGGGCCGCAGGGCGAAGGCAGATCCGCGACCGCTGCGCATCCTCGCCGTGCCGGTGATCGGCGACGCCCCCTGCGAAAGCGGCATCCGCGCGGCCTTTGCCGCCTCGACCGAGCGCCTGCGCGCGCTTGGTCACGAGGTCACGGACGGCACGCTGCCGCTCGATCTCGGCCCGCTCAACGAGGTCTGGGCGCAGATGGCCGAGATCGGGCTTGCGCATCTCGGCTGGCGCGACCCGGCGGTGCTGGACAGCGCCGCGGGCAAGTACCGCGAGATGGCGGCGCGCGGCGCAAAGGTGGATGCGGTCACGCTCTACGAGGCGTTGATGCGGGTCTTTGCCCTGCGCGAGGCGGTGCGCGGGCTCTGGGGCTTCGACGCGGTGCTGCTGCCGACGGCGGCGGCGCATCCCTGGCCCGCGGGCGAGGTCTACCCGCAGCGGATCGAGGGCCAGCCGGTCGGCCCGCGCGGCCACGCGGTCTACACCGGCTGGGTCAACGCGGCGGGCCTGCCCGGGCTCGCCTTCCCCGCCGGGCTGTCCGGGGGCATGCCGGTCGGCATGCAGCTCGTCGGCGACCAGGGCGCGGAGCCGATGCTCCTTGGCCTGGCCGAGGCGCTCGACACCGCGCGCTGAGACCCTCCGGGCCGGTCCCCCTCAGGCCGGCTCGGAGACCACCTCGCTCCGGGTGAGGCGCAGCGCCTCGTAGGACGGCGGGCGGTTGTCGAGCACCCGGCCCGCGCGCACCAGCACCCGGTCGGACTGCGGCCGGGCGATGAGCTGGTCGAGGCTCCAGGCCTCCAGCACCATGAAATCCGCCCGCCGCCCCGCGCCGAGGCTGCCCGCCTCGAAGCCGCAGATCGCCGCCGGGGCGGTCCCCGCCAGCCCGGCGCTGTCCCCGAACGGGTGGTCGAGATGGCAGATCCGCACCGCCTCGCGCCAGGTGTCGAGCATGTCGTGATCGCCGTAGGCGTAGAAGGGATCGCGGCAGTTGTCCCCGGCCACCGCCACCGGCACCCCCGCCGCGCGCAGCTCGTGGATCGGCATCACCCCGCGCCAGCGCGGCGTGCGGCCGGGCACGCGGTCCTGCAGGTACATGTTGACCGTCGGCAGGGTGACCAGCGAGAGCCCCGCCTCCTTCACCAGCGCGATGGTGGCGTCCATCTCGGGTTCGGGCAGGCGCGAGAGCGAGCAGCAATGGCCGCAGGTCACGCGTCCCTCGTAGCCATGACGGATTGTGGCGCGGGCGACATGCGGCAGGGCATCGGCCTCGGCCGCCTCGTCGACGTGCAGGTCGAGGTCGAGGTCGCGTTCCTTGGCCAGCGTGAAGACCCGGTCGAGCAGCGCGTCGATGTCCGAAAGACCGCCATGCGTTCCGCCCGAGGGGCGCGTGACCCCGCCGAGCAGCCCGCCGTTGCTCGCCACGATGTCCGCCAGCGTCACTGCGTAGTCCGTGCCCCAGGCGTCGAAAGGCACCAGCGCCGAGGCCTGCAGCGCGACGCGCCCCTTCCACGCCTCGCGGACCTCCGCGAAGGCGCCCCAGACCGTCTCGCCCTGCCCCTCGTGGCTGTCGAGATGGGTGCGGATCGCGGCGACGCCATGCGCCTCGGCGCAGGACAGGCCGAAGTCCATGCGGTGGACGAGGTCGTCGTGCCGCCAGTGGGCAACGCGGTCGCGGGTCGTCGCCTCGCGCGCGCCGGGATGGGTGCCGCCGGAGCTCGGGGCGCGGCCCATCACGTGGCCCTTGTCGAGATGGGTGTGCGCGTCGACCAGCATCGGCCAGACATGGCGCCCCCCCAGCGAGAGGCGCGGCGCGTCCGCGCTGATGCCCCCCGGCGCGGCGATGGCGGCGATGCGCCCGGCGCGGATCAGCAGCTCGACCGTGGCGGTGCCGTCCTGATCGACCGGAGCCCCCGAAGGGGCACCCCCGGTCAGCAACGCGGCGGGGCAGCGCAGGTCGGTGAGCAGCAGGTCTCCGCCTGCCGCGAGCGCCTCGTCGAGGCGGCGGTGCATGGTGTTCGTCATCTCATGTCTTTCCGTGTCTGTCGGGCGCGGGGTCCCGAAAAGCTCAGCTCTCGCCCTGGCCGAAGTAATCCTTCACCGCCTGCATGAACCCGTCCGCGGCCGAGGAGAGCGCCCCCCGGCTGCGGTGCACGAGGCTCAGCCGCTGCCGTCCGGCGGCGGCCATGAGCGGCAGGAAGGCAAGGTCGCCGTCGCGCAGTTCCTGATCGACGTCGACGCGGTTGAGGAAGGTTACGTGCGGCGGGCGGCGCACGATCCGTTTCATCATTTCCGTGGAGTTGGTCTCCACCACCGGGCGCAGCTCGGCATTGGCGGGGGCAAGGTTCTCGATCAGCGGGCGCAGCGACAGGCTGTGCGAGGCCAGCACCAGCGGGTAGATCAGGCAATCGGCGACGCGCACGTTCGGCTTGGCGGTGAGCGGATGGCCGGGCGCGACCACCGCGCCGAGCCGGTGCTGGAACACCGCCGTCAGCTGCATCCGGTTGTCCTCGGGCAGGTTGTAGCCAAGCCCGATCTCGGCCTCGCCCGAGGCCACCATCTCCATCAGCTCGGAGCGGTTGCAGACTGTCACCTTCAGCTCGACCCGGGGATGGCGCTCGCAATACTCGGCCACCACGTCACCGAGCCGCCCGGCGGCGAGCGTCGCCATCGTGGCCACGGTGACCTCGCCGTGCGACAGGCCCTTCAGCGCGTGGATGCGCGCCTGCAGCCGGTCGTGGCCCTTAAGCGTCTCGCGGATATGCGCGATCAAGAGCTCGCCCGGGGCGGTCAGCTTGAGCCCGCGCGGCAGCCGCTCGAAGATCGGCACGCCGAAATCGGCCTCGACCTCGAGCACCTGCCGGTTCACCGCCGAGGCGGCGACGTTCAGCTCGCGGGCTGCCTTGCGGATGGAGCCCTGCCGGGCGACCTCGTCGATGTAGCGCAGAGCGCGGCCGTGCAGCATGGACCTTCCGAAGCTGGATTTGGGCGGAACCGCAGTCCTGCCCGTCCTCGTGATGTTGTCACCCGGAAGGCCCATGCTCAACGCCTTACTTCTTGCTCGCCGCGAAGTTCGCGTTGATGCGCATGGTCAGGTAGTCGCCCGCGGTGATCGGCTCGTACTTGCCGAGCGGGCCCTGCATGACCGCGTCGCGGTTGGCCTGGCAGAAGAACGGCAGCGACAGGCGGCGGCCCTTGTACTCGCCCTCGTTCGGCATCCGCACGCGGTGCAGCGTGGATTGCAGCTGGTCGTCGGACCAGCGCATCAGCATGTCGCCGATGTTGCAGGTGATGTAGCCGCGGCGCGGCGGCACGTCGGTCCAGGCGTTCGAGCCGGCGTCCTTGCCCGGGCAGACCTGCAGCCCGCCCTCGCCTTCCTTCTGGTGCAGGATGGTGAGGCAGTCGAAGTCGGAATGCGCGCCGGCGCGCCAGGCCTTGAAGTCCTCGGGCTTGGCGTCCTCCATCGACATGTAGTGGATGAGCCGCAGCGTCGACTGGTACTGGTCGGACTCGGGGTCATGCGCCTTGGTGAAGAAATCCTCGGGGAAGCCCATCTTCAGCGCGAAGCACGACAGGATGCGCATGCCCAGCTCCCAGTTCTGCCGCTCGAATTTCAACGCGCGGTCCTGGAAGCGCGGCAGCTCCGCCTCGGTCGGCCACTTGCCGTCCATCAGCGGGCGGGTGACCTGGTAGCTTTCCTTGTTGTCCGGCGTGCCGGTCGAGGGGCGCACCTGCGCCTTGAATTCCCAGCCGGCGTTGGTGCCCTTCGGCATCGGGTACTGCGCCTTCACCTCGGTCGGCAGCTCGAAGAACTCCCAGGCGGTGTCGAAGGCGGCATCGATGTCCTCCTCGGGGAGGCCGTGGTTGTAGACCTGGAAGAAGCCGATGCCGGTCGAGGCCTCCCAGAGCGCGTCGGCGATCTCGTGCTTGCGGTTTTCGAAGTCCGACAGGTCGATGACCGGGACTTCGCGCTCGACGGTGCTGCCCATGCCGCCGATGGTGGTTTCCTTGTTCAGCTCGGCAAGGTCGTAGTTGGTGCTCATTGCGGTCTCCAAAGTAGGTGCCGGAAGGTCCGGCAGGGTGGGGAGCAATGTCCGGGCCGTGGCCCGACTGCTTCTACTCCGGGGGAATGCACGGGCGGCGCGCCGCCCGATGCGGGAAGGATCAGCGCTTGCGCGGCAGGCTCCAGGGGAAGAGCAGCCGCTGCGCCACGGACACGGCCTGGAACAGCGCCAGCGACATGGCGGCGAGGACGAAGAGCCCGGCCCAGGCCTGCGGCAGCTTGAACATCGAGGTCGAGAACTGGATGAAGTAGCCGACGCCCGCGTCCGAGGCGCAGAACTCGGCCACCACCGCGCCGATCACCGCCAGCGTCACCGAGATCTTCAGCGCCGAGAAGATGTAGGGCACGGCGAAGGGCAGCCGGATCTGGGTGATCTCGCGGAAGGCCGGGGCGCGCAGGCTGCGCGACAGCTCGATGAGTTCGGGCGGCGTGGCGGCGAGGCCGGTGGCGGTCGAGACCACCAGCGGGAAGAAGCAGATGAGCGTGGTGATGACGATGCGCGGCGCGTCCCCCGCCCCCAGCACCACGATGATGATCGGCGCGATGGCGACCACCGGCGTCGACTGCACGATCACCAGCAGCGGGTAGAGCGTGCGGTTCAGCACCGGCGAGCGCACCAGCAGGATCGCCAGCGGCACGGCGATGACTATGGCCAGCGCGAAGCCCAGCAGCGCCACGCGCAGCGTCGCCCAGATATGGCCGACCCAGCGCTCGGCCCCGATGCTCGGGAAGGTCGAGAAGATCGAGCTCGGCGCGGGCAGCAGGTAGCTCGGGATGTCGAGCGTGCGCGCGGCCAGCTCCCAGAGCGCCACGGTGCCGAGAATGGTGAGGATCGCGGCGACGCCGGGCGCGGCGAGGAGTCGGCGCAGGTCGGGGCGTCTGCCCTTGGTGCTCTCGGGCTTGGAAAAATCTGGCATCGAAAGGCTCATCAGGCGGCATCCCTTTGCAGCAGGAGGTCACGCAGGTGGGCGGCAAGCTCGGTGACCGCCGGGTCCTTGATCGTCTCGCGGCCGCGCGGGCGGGCCACGGGCACCGGAAGCTCGGTCATCACGGTGCCGGGCCGGCCGGTCATCACCAGCACGCGGTCGGCCAGCAGCGCCGCCTCGCTGACGGAATGGGTGATGAAGACCACGGTCTTCGGCCGCTCGGAGAAGATGCGCAGCAGATCGAACCCCATCTCCTCGCGGGTCAGCGCATCGAGCGCCGAGAAGGGCTCGTCCATCAGCAGGATGTCGGGGTCCATGTGCAGCGCGCGGGCGATCCCGACGCGCTGCTGCATGCCGCCCGACAGCTCGTCGGGCAGGCGCTTGCCGAACCCCTCGAGCCCGACCATGCGCAGGAGCTCCTGCGCGCGGTCGCGGTCGTGGCTGCCCACCCGGCCGCGCTTGTGGCGCACCGGGAAGGTCACGTTGTCCTCGACGCTGGCCCAGGGCAGCAAGGTCGGCTTCTGGAAGACGATGCCGATATCCTCGCGCGGGCCGGTGACCCGCCGCCCGAACACCTCGACCGCACCCGAGCTGGGCTCGAGCAGGCCGGCGATCATGCGCAGCAAGGTGGACTTGCCGCAGCCCGAGGGGCCGAGCACGGCGAGAAACTCGTGCCGGGCGACCTCGAAGCTGACGTTGCGCAGGGCCTCCACCCGGCCCGAGCCGGTCTCGAAGACCTGGCCGAGCCGGTCGAAGCGAATGGCGGCGGGGGTTTCCATCAGCCTTCCCCGCCGGGCTGGAAGTCGCGGGTGACGAAGCTCTCGGGCTCCGATCCGGCCTCGTCGAGCCCCTGCGCCTTGGCAACGCGGGTCCAGGTGGCGGCAAGTCGGCCCGGCTCGAAGACGCCCAGCCCGTCGGCCTCGGTCACCTCGTTGAAGATGAGGCCCAGCGTGTCGTTGAGCGAGCCCAGAACGTCATCCTTGGCCAGCTCGGGGACCATGTTGACCACCGACTGCGCGGCCTGCTCGGGGTTGGTCTTGCAGAACTCGACCGACTTCTTGAACGCCGCGACGAAGCGCTTGGCGACGTCCGGGCGGCCCGCGAGGAAGGCGTCGTTGGCGACCAGCGAGGCGGAGTAGAGCTCGAGCCCGGCGGCGGACCAGGGCAGCGCGATGATCTCCTTGCCCGCGTCCTTGCCCTGCCCGGTGTAGCGCGAGAGGTCGGTCATCCAGGCGACGATGCCGTCCACCTGCCCGGTCATCAGCATCGGCCCGAGCGCGCCGGCGTCGGCCTTGGTCAGCTCGAAATCGGCCTCGGTCAGGCCGACGTCCTCGAGCACCAGCGGCAGGTAGACGTTCGACGAGGTGAAGGGCGAGGTCGCGACCTTCTTGCCCTTGACGTCGGCGACGCTGTCGAAGCCGCTGTCCTTGACCGTGTAGAAGGCGTGCGGGCCCTTGTTGAAGACCGACAGCACCGCGGTCACGGCGACGCCTTCCTGCGCCTTGGCGGCCATCAGCGCGCCGATGTCGGCCGAGCCGATGTCCGACGAACCGGCGGCGAGGCGCGAGATCGCGTCCGACGAGCCGCGGCCCGAGGCGATGGTCACGTCGAGGCCCGCGTCGGCGCAGAAGCCCTGGTCGACGCAGACGTAGATGGGCGCCTTGTCGCCGCCGGGCAGCCAGTCGAGCTGGTAGGTCACCGGGTCACCGGCAAGCGCCGTGGTCGCGGAAAGCGCGGCGGCGAGCGTGGTCAGGGCAGTGGTCTTGGACATCATGAGAGGACTCTCCCTAGTGTGCGGTTTTGTTGGACAGTTGCAGGTGGGTGATCTCGGCCTCGCCGAAACCCTCGGCGCGCATCCGGTCACGGGCGCAGCGGCGGCGCTCGGGATCGGCGCACAGCAGGCAGCTCCTGCACTTGTGCGACGCGAGATCTGCATTTTGGATTTTCTCGTTACCGAGCAGGTGGTTGGTGGACATGTGTAGCCTCGTCAGAGTCGGAACTTCTGGCGAGCAATGTCCAGGATCGGGTCCAGACCGCTTCTACTCGTGCCCTCATTTATGGAACGCGAAATGCCGAGCCAGCAACGGGAAACCGGCAGTTTTCCAACTGCCTTCGTTTTGAACAAATTCTTTGGCGGAAATAGAGGAGTTTCTTATGAAATTATCAAATATATGTTTTTGAGCGATTATTTCTGAGCCTTCGGCTTTCGGACGGCCAACGCACCCGCCAAATTTCGCCCGAAATTTAATCGTACGAATTTTCAGAACGCTTTCGCCGACAAATTCTGGCGGATCGGCCCTCGCGCCACGCCTCGCGGAGTGGCCCCGAAATGCGCACGCTCCCGGCTTTGCGCGCTCGCACGCCCCTCTGAAAGGTGCGCGTAAGACCTAGCCGAGCCCGAGCACGAGCAGCACGAGGGGAATCGTCAGCACGGCGGCAAGCGTCTGCGCCGTCACCAGCCCGGCCATCAACGTGCCGTCCCCGCCCATCTGCCGGGTCAGCACGTAGGCCGTCGGCGCGGTCGGGATCGCCGAGAACACGACCAGCACCAGCGTCTCGACCCGGCCGAGGCCGAAGGCCAGCGCGACCAGCGCCGCGATACCCGGCACAAGCAGCAGGCGCAGCGCCGAGTTGCCCGCCAGAGCCGGCAGGTCGCGCCGCATCGCCCCGGGTTGCAGCGCCGCGCCGACGCAGAGCAGGCCGAGCGGCAGGCTGCCCCGCGCGAGCAGCTCGAGGAACCGCTCGCCACCCCAAGGCAGGCCGATCCCGCTCAGCGCCAGCGCGATTCCCGCGAGGCAGGCAAGGATCAGCGGATTGCGCGCCATGGTGCGCAGCAGCACGCCGGGGCGGCGCAGCACCTCGGCCTCGCTCAGCGCGATGATCGACAGCACGTTGACCAGCGGCACGGCCAGCGCGAGGTAGATCGCCGCCCGCGCCACGCCCTCGCTGCCGGCGAGGCTCGTGGTGATCGCGAGGCCAAGGTAGGTGTTGAAGCGCACCGCCCCCTGCAGCGCCGGGCCGAAGCGCGCGGCAGGCACCGGGCGGATTTTCCGCGCCAGCGCCAGCCCCAGCGAGACGAGGCAGATGGTCGCGACGCTCGCCGCGCCGAGCCGAAGGATCTGCGGATCGCTCAGCGGCGCCTTCATCAGGCTCGAGACCAGCAGCGCCGGGAACAGCAGGAAGTAGTTGAGCCGCTCGGCCGCGGGCCAGAAGCCGGGATCCGGAAAACCCCTGCGGGCGAGGAGGAAGCCGAGACAGATCAGCCCGAACAGCGGCCAGATGGTTATGAACAGCACGTCCCGATCCCGTATCAGCGCCCGCCCCTTGGCGAGCGTCAGTCATCCCCGTCTTGATATACCGCGTGACGCCGCGGGTGCCAGCCGCGCATGCCTGCTGCTCCGCGATGGTGAATTGGCACTACCTGCCCGCGGTGGATGAGTATAGAAATGCGCCCGATTGCTCATCCGGAGAATGCCATGCTCGATTCCTACGACCGGAAGATACTTTCGCTCCTTCAGCGCAACTCCGAGATGCCGGTCGCCGAGATCGCCGCCGAGATCGGCCTGACCACCACCCCCTGCTGGCGGCGCATCCGCAAGCTCGAGGAGCGCGGCTATTTCAAGCGCCGCGTGGTGCTGCTCGACGAGGAGAAGCTGAACGTTGGGGTCTCGGTCTTCATGGCGATCCGCACCAACCAGCACAGCCGCGAATGGGCCCGCGCCTTCGTGAAGGCCGCCGAGGACATCCCCGAGATCGTCGACATCTTCCGCCTCGCGGGCGAGATCGACTACATGCTGCGGGTGGTGGTGCCCGACATCGCGACCTACGACCGGGTCTACCAGCGGCTTATCGAGAAGGTCGAGATCCACGACGTCTCGTCGATGTTCGCCATGGAGACGATCCGCTCGACCACGCAGCTGCCGCTCGACTACGCCTGAAGCCGGCGGGGCTGCCGCCCCGCTTTAGATCAGGCCGCGCGGGCCGAGAAGATCGCCCGCGCGCCGTCGACCTCGTAGAGCGCGGCATGGGCCGGGGCCTCGCGCGAGAGCTCGGCGATGCTGGCGAGGATGAACTCGACCTCGGCGTCACTCATCAGCACCGAGAGGTTGAGCCGCACGAAGCCCGGCTTCTCCAGCTCGCGCCCGGCGAGGATGTCCTCGCGGATGCGCGCCGCCCCCGCCGCGTCGTAGCCCAGCAGGCGCAGCACGTAGGGCCCGGCGCAGGCGCAGCCGCCGCGCGCCTGGATGCCGTAGCGGTCGCTCAGGAGCTTGGTCGCCAGTTGCTGGTGGATATGGCCGCCACGCGGGTCGCGGATGCGGAAGGAAAGCACGGGGATGCGGGCGGGTTCGGTCAAACCCAGCAGATCGACCCCTGGCTCGGCGCTCAGCGCGGCGATGGCCCGCGCCGAGAGCTGGGCGTTGCGCTGCGCCATATATTCAGCGCCGATCGCCTCCTTGACGATCACCGCCAGCGCGGCGCGGATGTCGCCGATGACATTGGGCGTTCCCGCCTCCTCGCGGTGCTCGAGCCCGCCGGCGTAGTCATGCGCCTCGGAGGAGACAAAGCGAACGGTGCCGCCGCCGACCCATGTGGGACGTTCCGAGACCACCGCGTCCCGGCGCAGGACCATGACGCCCGAAGCGCCCGGCCCGCCGATGAACTTGTGCGGCGAGAAGACCAGCGCGTCGATCCCGGCGCCCTCGGCCGGGGTCATGGCGATCGGCAGGTAGGGCGCGCCGCCCGCGTAGTCCCAGACCATCAGCGCGCCCGCCTCTTTCACGCGGCGGGTCAGCCCGGCGACGTCGGCGATGATCCCCGAGACGTTCGAGGCCGCCGAGAAGGCGCAGATCACCCGGTCGAACGCCGCGACATCCGCCAGCGCCGCGTCGAGCGCGACAAGATCCGGGCCTCCCTCGGGTGCCTCGGGCAGTTCGACGACCTCGGCGCCGCTCTCGCGCCAGGGCAGGATGTTGGAATGATGCTCGTAGGGGCCGAGGATGACCCGCACCCTGCCCCGGTCCGCGCCGAGCAGGCGCACCAGCCGGTTGATCCCCGCCGTCGCGCCACTGCCCGCGAAGATCACCGCATGCTCGGCACCCGCGCCGCAATGCGCGGCGATGCAGGCGCGGGCGGCGTTGCGCAGGCGCGTCATGTAACCGCCGCAGTAGGAGGCCTCGGTATGGCTGTTGGCGTAATAGGGCAGCACGTTTTCGAGCACGAACATCTCGAGCGTCCGGAGCGCCCGGCCCGAGGCGACGTAATCGGCATAGACCAGCGGCTTCGGCCCGAAGGGCCCGTCGATCATCGCGCCCTTGCCGACGAGGTCATCCCCCATGTCCGTCGCGGGCGGCAGGGACGCACGGAAGGCGGCGAGAAGGCTTTCGGGATCGGGGATGGTCATCGGGGGTACTCTGCTGCTCGACTTCATGAGATCCGCGCGCCGGGCGCGGCTGCGGGCAGTCTAGCAGCCCGGCCCGGGCAGGGATTTCCAAATTCATGCGCGAATTGCGGAGCATTGGTATTCTCATGCTCGCATCGTACGCATTATTAGAATCCAATTTCTCCATGCCTCGCCCCATGCGTCACGCCATTCCCGAAAGGCGCCCGCTGCATCACCGCCGCAACAGGCCGCGCCCTGCGCGCGCCCGTTCCCCGAGGAAGAGGCTTGTGCGGTGCCGCGAAATCGCTCTTGATCGATTGCAACCCCGGGAGCGCGCCATGTCCTTCACCCTGAAACAACTCCGCTATTTCGTCGCCGTCGCCGAGAAGGGCTCGGTCATAGGGGCGGCGCAGACGCTGTCGATCTCGCAATCGGCGGTGACCGAGGCGCTGAAGAACCTCGAGGCGGATCTTGGCGTCACGCTGTTCGAGCGCCATGCGCGCGGGCTCGACATCACCCACAGCGGCCACCAGTTCCTGCGGCACGCCACGAAGATCCTCTCGGACGTCTCGGGCGCGCGGCGGGCCTTCCAGCGCCCGCCCGGCACCACGCAGGGGCGGCTCAACATCGGGGTCACCTCGCTGATGGCCGGCTATGTCATGTCGGACCTGCTGTCGCGCTACCGGCGGATGAACCCGGCGGTCGAGGTCTCGGCGCTCGAGGATCAGGGCGAATACCTCGAGCACCTGCTGGTCGGCGGCGAGCTCGACGTGGCGGTGATGGTGATCTCGAACCTGCGCGACCGCATGGCGCTGCAATCCGAGATCCTCGACGTCTCGGCCTTCCGGCTCTGGCTGCCGCTCGGCCACAAGCTGAGCACGCGCGAGAGCATCGGGCTCGACGACGTGGCGCGGGAGCAGCTGATCATGCTCAACGTCGACGAGATGGAGGAGGAGGCGGTCAAGCTGCTCTCGGCCTTCGGGCGCAAGCCGCAGATCGCCTTCCGCACGAGGTCGGTGGAGGCGGTGCGCAGCCTCGTCGCGACCGGCGCGGGCGTGGCGCTGCTGCCCGACCTCGTCTACCGGCCGTGGTCGCTCGACGGTGACCGGATCGAGAGCCGCGACGTCTCGGGCAGCCTGCCCATCGTGCAGGTCGGCATGGTCTGGCGGAAGGGCCTGCCGCTGTCCGAGGCGGTGCAGGATTTCCTGTCGCTGGCGCGGATGGGGCAGACCGAAAGGCCGGTCCGCTTCTGACGGCGCGAGCTATCGGTTTTTCCGAATGACCATTTCTGATTTATGAATTTGCGAATGCAGAAAAGCCGTCACATTGTTTTGATGCGGATCAAGGGTGCGCGGCCTCGGGGCCGGAAAGACACCCGCTCCGCGCCGTGGCGCGGACCGCTGCGGGCAAGATAACCAGCAACGATTTTCGGGCTGCCGCCCGCGCCCGGCCGTACCCTGCCGCACGGCCAACGGCAGCGTGCGGCCCGCCCACAGGGAGAGTGCAATGACACACCGTTTCATCACCGCCGTGGTGAGCTCGCTCACCGCCGCCTCGCTGGCGACCGGCGCCGTGGCGCAGATGACCGAGATCGGCGAGGGCGAGGGCGCGCTGTCGATCGTCGCCTGGGCCGGCTACGTCGAGCGCGGCGAGACCGATGCGGCCTTCGACTGGGTGACCAAGTTCGAGCAAGAGACCTCGTGCATGGTCTCGGTGAAGACCGCCAACACCTCGGACGAGATGGTCGCGCTGATGAACGAGGGCGGCTTCGACCTCGTGACCGCCTCGGGCGACGCCTCGCTGCGGATGATCGCGGGCAAGCGCGTGCAGCCGATCAACGTCGACCTGATCCCCTCGTGGAGCAAGGTGGACGACCGGCTGAAGGACGCGCCCTGGCACACGGTGAACGGCGAGCATTACGGCACCCCCTACATGTGGGGCCCGAACGTGCTGATGTACAACACCGAAGCCTTCCCCGAGGCGCCGACCTCGTGGAACGTGGTGTTCGAGGAGATGACCCTCGCCGACGGCAAGAGCAACAAGGGCCGCGTGCAGGCCTATGACGGCCCGATCCACATCGCGGATGCCGCCAACTACCTGATGTTCCACAAGCCCGAGCTGGGGATCAAGGACCCCTACGAGCTGAACGCCGACCAGTACGCCGCCGCGCTCGACCTGCTGCGCGTGCAGCGCGAGCTCGTCAGCCGCTACTGGCACGACGCCTTCATCCAGATCGACGACTTCAAGAACGAGGGCATCGTCGCCTCGGGCTCCTGGCCGTTCCAGGTGAACCTGCTGCAGGCCGACGGCGTGCCCGTCGCCTCGGTGATCCCCGAGGAAGGCGCGACCGGCTGGGCCGACACCACCATGCTGCACGCCGATGCCGAGCACCCGAACTGCGCCTACAAGTGGATGGAGCACACGCTCTCGTCCAACCTGCAGTCCGACCTCTCGGTCTGGTTCGGCGCGGTTCCCTCGGTTCCCACCGCCTGCACCGACGGCTCGGGCATGCAGACCCAGGAAGGCTGCGACGCCAACGGCCTGTCGCAGTTCGACAAGATCAAGTTCTGGAAGACCCCCGTCGCCAACTGCGAGAGCCAGGGCGAATGCGTGCCCTACTACCGCTGGGTGTCGGACTACATCGGCGTGATCGGCGGCCGCTGATCGCCCTTCCCTGACCTTCCCCGCGCCGCCGACTTCGCGGCGCGGGCTCAAAGACCGGATATTTCCCATGCCAGCCGTGAGCTTCGACCACGTCTCCCGCCATTTCGGTGCGGTGAAGGCGGTGGATGACGTCATCCTCGACATTGCCGAAGGCGAGTTCTTCGCCATGCTGGGGCCCTCGGGCTCGGGCAAGACCACCTGCCTGCGCCTGATCGCCGGCTTCGAGCGCCCCACGGGCGGCGACATCCGCATCTTCGGCGACTCCGTCCCCAACCTGCCGCCCTACAAGCGGCAGGTGAACACGGTGTTCCAGGATTACGCGCTTTTCCCGCATCTCAACGTCCGCGACAACGTCGCCTACGGGCTGATGATCGCCGGGCACGGCAAGAAGGAGCGCCATGCCGAAGCCGAGGCGGCGCTCGAGATGGTGCGGCTCGGCGGCTACGGCAGCCGCAAGCCCTCCGAGCTGTCGGGCGGCCAGCGCCAGCGCGTCGCGCTCGCCCGAGCCCTGGTCAACAAGCCGCGCGTTCTGCTGCTCGACGAACCGCTCGGCGCGCTCGACCTCAAGCTGCGCGAGCAGATGCAGGAAGAGCTGAAGGGCCTCCAGCGCCAGCTCGGCATCACCTTCGTCTTCGTCACCCACGACCAGGGCGAGGCGCTGTCGATGGCCGACCGCGTCGCCGTGTTCAACGACGGCAAGATCATCCAGGTGGGCAGCCCCGAGGACATCTACTTCCGCCCCGAGCTGCCCTTTGTCGCCGATTTCGTCGGCTCGTCCAACGTGCTGCCCGAGGCGCTGGTCGCCCGACTGACCGGCGAGGCCTGCCCCGCCGCGATCCGCCCCGAGCGGGTGCGGCTGGCCTCCGAGGGGCCGCTGAAGGCGCGGGTGACCGGGCTCAGCTTCCTCGGCCTCAGCACGCGGGTCAGCTTCGATGCGGAGGGCACGCGCCTCACCGCGCTGCTGCCGCAGGATGTCGCCCGCCCGCGCGAGGGCGACGAGGTGGCGCTGAGCTGGGCACCCGAGGACCTGCACCTGATGAGAGCCGGGGCATGACCATGGCGAGCACGCACCCCTCCGCGCAGGCCGGCCCCTCCGAGGGGCTGCTGACGCGGGTCTCGGACACGCTCTGGCGGCGGCCGACGCTGCTGCTCGTGCTGCTGCTGACGCCACCGGCGCTCTGGCTGGGGATCATCTACCTCGGCTCGCTCTTCGCGCTGCTGCTGCAGAGCTTCTTCTCGATCGACCACTTCAGCGGGCTCATCAACTACGAGTTCACGCTGTCGACCTATGCCGAGCTTTTCACCCCGGCGAACTTCGACATCATCCTGCGCACCGTCGGCATGGCGGCGATCGTCACCATCGCCTCGGCCGCCGTCGCCTTTCCCATCGCCTATTACGCGGCGCGCTACGCCAAGGGCGCGTGGCGGGCGGTGTTCTACCTCGGCATCATGATGCCGCTCTGGTCGAGCTACCTCGTCAAGGTCTACGCCTGGAAGCTGATCCTCGCCAAGGAAGGCATCCTGACCTGGGCCTTCAACGGGCTGCACCTCGGCTGGCTGCTCGAGGGCTACCTCGCGCTGCCGGTGGTCGGGGGCAACTCGCTGTCGGTGAGCCCGACCGGCACCTTCCTCGTCTTCGTCTACGTCTGGCTGCCCTACATGGTGCTGCCGATCCAGGCGGCGCTCGAGCGGGTGCCGACCTCGATGCTGGAGGCCAGCGGCGATCTCGGCGCGAGACCGGCGCAGACCTTCCGCCACGTGCTGCTGCCGCTGGCGTTGCCGGGGGTGGTCGCGGGCTCGATCTTCACCTTCTCGCTGACGCTCGGCGACTACATCATCCCGCAGATCATCGGCACTTCGCGGCTGTTCATCGGGCAGGCCGTCTACCAGCACCAGGGCATCGCCGGGAACATCCCGCTCGCCGCCGCCTTCGCCGTGGTGCCCATCGTCATCATGGGCGTCTACCTCTGGATCGCCAAGCGCATGGGGGCCTTCGATGCACTCTGACCGCGCCTCGCTGAAGCTCAAGATCGCCGCCGCCGCGGGCTTGCTGTTCCTGCACCTGCCGATCCTGCTGATCTTCGTCTACGCCTTCACCACCGAGGAAAAATCCTTCCAGTGGCCGCCGCCCGGCTACACGCTGAAGTGGTTCGCCGCCACCTGGAACCGGCCCGACGTCTGGGAGGCGATGGCCCTCAGCCTGAAGGTCGCGGCGATCTCGACGGTGCTGGCGATGATCCTCGGCACGCTCTGCGCCGCCGCGGTGAGCCGCACGAAGTTCTTCGGCCGCGAGAGCATCTCGCTCTTGGTGATCCTGCCCATCGCCCTGCCGGGCGTGGTCACCGGGATCGCGCTGCGCTCGGCCTTCTCGATCGCCGAGGTGCCGTTCAGCACCTGGACCATCGTGCTCGGTCACGCGACCTTCTGCGTGGTGATCGTCTACAACAACGCCGTCGCCCGCTTCCGCCGCACCAGCGGCAGCCTCATCGAGGCCTCGATGGACCTCGGCGCCGACATGTTCCAGACGCTGCGCCACGTGATCCTGCCCAACATCGCCACCGCGCTGGTGGTGGGCGGCATGCTGGCCTTTGCGCTCAGCTTCGACGAGGTCATCGTCACCACCTTCACCGCCGGACAGCAGCAGACGCTGCCGATCTGGATGCTCGAGGAACTGGTGCGCCCGCGCGAACGCCCGGTGACCAACGTGGTCGCCATGGTCGTGGTGCTGGTCACCCTGCTGCCCATCCTGGGCGCCTACTATCTCACCCGCGGGACCGAAGCGGTCGCGGGCCAAGGAAAATGACAAGGACACGTCGGAGGATACCATGCAGACCAAGATGCTGATCGGCGGCGCTCAGGAAGCCGGGAAGGAGACCGAGGAAGCGGTCCTGAACCCGCGCACCGGCGAGCTGATCGTGAAGATGCCCGAAGCCGACATGGACCAGGTGAACCGCGCCGTGGCCGCCGCCCGCACCGCCTTCCCCGGCTGGGCGCGCACCACCGCCGCGCACCGCTCGGGCCTGCTGCTGGCGCTGGCCGATGCCATCGAGGCGCGGGCCGAGGAGTTCGTGAAGCTGGAATCGCTCAACTGCGGCAAGCCGATCGAAGGCGTGCGCAATGACGAGGTGCCCGCGGTCGCCGACTGCTTCCGCTTCTTCGCGGGCGCGGTGCGCAACATGCACGGGCCGGTCGCGGGCGAGTACATGGCGGGGCACACCTCGATGATCCGCCGCGATCCCATCGGCGTCGTCGCCTCGATCGCGCCGTGGAACTACCCGATGATGATGATGGCGTGGAAGCTGGCCCCGGCATTGGCGGGCGGCAACACCGTGGTGATGAAACCCTCGGAACAGACGCCGCTCACCGCGCTCCTGATGGCCGAGATCATCGCCGGCATCTTCCCGGCGGGCGTGGTCAACGTGATCGTCGGCCAGGGCGCCACCGTCGGCAACGCGCTGATCAACCACCCCGAGGTCGACATGGTGTCGATCACCGGCGACGTGGCGACCGGGCGCAAGGTGCTGCAGGCGGCCTCGAAATCGGTCAAGCGCACGCATCTCGAGCTGGGCGGCAAGGCCCCGGTCATCGTCATGGATGACGCCGACATCGGCCGCGTGGTCGAGGGCCTGCGCGCCTTCGGCTATTACAACGCCGGGCAGGACTGCACCGCAGCCTGCCGCATCTACGCGGGCTCCAAGGTCTACGAGAACCTCGTGGCGGATCTCTCCTCCGCCGTCTCGTCCATCGTCTTCGACGACGCCGACGACACCAAGAACGAGATCCCGCCGCTGATCTCGATGCGCCAGCGCGACCGGGTGGCGAGCTTCGTGCAGCGCGCCTCGGAGCTGAAGCACATCGAGGTCACCACCGGTGGCGCCCTGCACGAGGGCTCGGGCTTCTACTACCGCCCCACCGTCATCGCGGGCGCGCTGCAGGAGGACGAGATCGTCCAGCGCGAGGTCTTCGGCCCCGTGGTCTCGGTCACCCGCTTCGACGACGCCGACACCGCCGTCGCCTGGGCGAACGACAGCCAGTACGGGCTCGCCTCCTCGGTCTGGACCGAGAACATCGGCCGCGCGCTCGATATCTCGGCGCGGCTGCAATACGGCTGCACCTGGGTGAACACGCATTTCATGCTGGTCAACGAGATGCCGCATGGCGGGCTCAAGCAGTCCGGCTACGGCAAGGACATGTCGATGTACGCACTCGAGGATTACACCGTCGCGCGCCACGTGATGATCGCGCACTGATCCTTGGCAGGGGCGGCGCCGCCGCCCCTCGCCTCAGAGCGGGACGAAGCGGTAGCCGTCCGCCACCCGCTCGACGTGCCCCATGCCGCCCTGCGACAGGTGGAAGCCGATCACCGGCATCTGCTCGAGCGCCAGCCGGTCCATCAGCGCGACGCGGGTCCGCGCCGCCAGCTCCGGTTCCTGGTCCGAGTTCGCCGCCCAGCCCGGACGGGCAAAGGCCACGTGGTCATTGCCGATGGCATCGCCCACGATCATCGCCGCCTCGGCCCCATGCCGCAGCTCGAAGCCCATGTGCCCGGGGGTATGGCCCGGCAGCAGCACGGCCGAGAGGCCCGGCAGGATCTCGGCCCCGTCCTCGAAGCGCTCGATCCGGTCCTCGATCGCCTCCATGCGCCGCCGCGCGCCAAGCGCGAAGAGCTGCCGCTCGGCACCGATGCTGGTCGCGGTCGCCGGATCCCACCAGTAGTCCCATTCCGCCCGCCCCATGAGGTAGCGCGCCCCCGGGAAGACCGGCTCGTCGAACTCGTCGAGCAGCCCCCAGATATGGTCCGGGTGGGCATGGGTGAAGACGACCTCGGTCACCTCCTCGGGCGTGATCCCCGCGGCGGCGAGGTTTTCCTGCAGCGCCCCGGCGCTCTGCATGAAGTCCGGCCCCGCCCCCACGTCGAAGAGCACGGTCCGCTCGCCCTCCTGCCAGAGCGTCACGTTGCACTCGGGCGTGAGGCGCTGGCGGTCGATGCCGCGCGCGGCGAGGATGCCGGACAGCTCGGCTTCGGGCATGCCGGCGAAGATGAAATCGCCCGGCAGCACGAGGTTGCCATCGCTCACCGTGATCAGCCGGCCGGGGCCGATGGCCGTCTCGGCGACAAGGCGGCGGGGCAGCAGCGGCGCAAGGCCCGCCGCGGCTGCGGATTGCAGAAGTTGCCTGCGGGACAGCGGCATGGTGACTCCTCCCATTCACACATTCGCATTCTATGATGCAAATAACGCGACGGGAAGCGCTGTTTGCGGCGGCCTATTCCGCCGGCGCGAAGCCGACGATGAGCTGCCGCAGGCCGATCGCAGCGCCGGCAAAGATCGACAGCAGCGCGACGGGCGCGCTGAAGGACAGCAGGGAAAAGGCGCTGAGCCCCTGCCCAACGCTGCAGCCCGCAGCCAGCACCGCCCCCGGCCCCATCAGCGCCGCGCCGAGGATCTGGCGCTTGAGCTCGCGCGGATCCTCGCAGGCCTCCCAACGGAAATGCCCCTTGCGCAGCGAGCCGAGGAAGGCGCCGAGCAGCACCCCGGTCACCGAGCCCACGGCAAAGCCCGGCGCGGCGGCCGAGGCGGTCATCAGCCACAGCAGCGTCTCGCCGAGCGGGCGGGCGAAGGAATGGCTCTCGACCGGCACCGCGCCGAAGCTCTCGGTCGAGACCCATTGCGTGCCGATCCAGCCCGACGCCACCGCCAGCCCGACCGCGACGCCCCAGCCCAGGTGTTTCGGCGCGCGCAGCATGCCGCCGCCCGAGAGCGCTGCAAGGATCAGCAGCGCCCCCACCCCGAGCCCGGTCGCCAGCGGCGCGCCGGTCAGCTGCGACAGCGCCTGCGGCCCGCTTGCCGGCATGTCGGGAAAGACGGTGATCCGCGCCAGCGCCAGCGGACCCGACAGGGTGATGAAGGCGGTGAGCCCCATGACAACGACGATCACCAGCGAACGCAGGTCGCCGCCGCCCAGCCGGGCCAGCGCGCCGTAGCCGCAATTGCCCGAAAGCGCCATGCCGTAGCCGAAGAGCAGCCCGCCCAGCACGGTGCCGGGCAGCGACCAGTGCCGCGACAGGAAGAAGGTCTGCGCGCCGTCGAGCCATCCCGCGGCCAGCGCCACGTGGGTGACGATCACCGCGGTGCCGATCGCGACGCCCCACATCCGCAGCCGCCGCGTGTCCGAGGAGTAGAGCGCGTCCTCGATCGCCCCGAGCGTACAGAAACGCCCGAGCCGGGCGGCGAGGCCAAGCACCACGCCCCCGAACAGTCCCACGAGCGCCGCAAGCACGGCGCCGTCACCAATGTCGATCATCGCGACCGTCGCTCCCTTTCGACCACCGGCCTGCGCCCGCGGTCACTCCTCCCGACAGAACAGGTCGTAGATGACTTCCATGATCTTCTTCGGCCTGTCATCGGTCAATGAGTAGTAGATCGTCTTGCCATCGCGGCGCGGCGTGACCAGCCCCTCGAGCCGCAGCCGCGAAAGCTGCTGCGACACCGCCGACTGCCGCGCCGAGAGCAGGTCCTCGAGCTCGGTCACCGACTTCTCGCCCGAGGCGAGGTGGCACAGGATCATCATCCGCCCGCCATGGCTCATCGCCTTGAGCAGGTTCGAGGCCTCCTCGGCCTTTTCCATGAACCGGTCCATTTCCGGCTCGCTCATGCCCTCGTCGAAGACGGGGAGGTGGGCAGCGTTCGACATCGGTGTCATCCGTCCATCGGCGGCGAGGATGGGAGGTCCTCGATCAGGCGGGCCAGCAGGGCCCAGAAGAAGTCTTCTCCAGGATAGCCTTCGATTCGCCCGGTTTCCATCCCGTCCTTCACCAGGATGAAGGTCGGGGTGAAGGCGACGGGCCGCGCGAGATCAATGTCTTGCGGCAGATCGCGGATGTCGGCGCGGCGCAGCGGCGCCACCTGCCCCTCGGCGGTCTTGGGGTAGATCGGCGCGATTTCCGCGTCCCAGGCCTCGCAATAGCGGCAGCCCGCCTGCCCGGCCATCAGCAGCAGGGTCTCTGCCCGCAGCGGCAGCGGCAGGATCAGGAGAAGGCAAAGCAGGAGTCGCATCATCGGGCTTTCCAGAGAGATTGACCACCAGCATAACACACACGTAACGTAATATGCGAATATGCATTGCAGGAGGAGCGTCACAAGCATGTTCGATGTCACTTTTCTGGGCGCTTTCCTGGCCGGGCTGCTGTCTTTCCTGTCGCCCTGCATCCTGCCGATCGTGCCCTTCTACCTGTCGTACCTCGCCGGACAGGGGGTGCACGTGGTCGCCGAGACCGGCGTGGTGCCGCCCGGGCTGCGCCGCCGCGCGGTGCTGGGCGCGCTGCTCTTCGCGCTCGGGGTGATCACCGTCTTCGTCGGGCTGGGGGCGACGGCCACCGTCTTCGGCCAGATGGTGCGCACCTGGTTCTGGCTGCTGCGCTGGATCGCCGCCGCGATCATCATCGTCATGGGGCTGCATTTCCTCGGCCTGCTGCGCATCCCGCTGCTCTACCGGCAGGTCCGCTCCGAGGCGCGCAATGCCACCGGCCTTGCCGGGGCCTACGTGATCGGGCTGGCCTTCGCCTTCGGCTGGACCCCCTGCGTCGGGCCGGTGCTGGCGGCGATCCTGTTCACCGCCGCCGGGCAGCAGACCGCGGGGCACGGCGCGCTCCTGCTGCTGACCTACGGCGCCGGAATGACCCTGCCCTTCGTGCTCGCCGCCGCCTTCATCGGCCCCTTCCTGCGCTTCATGGCCCGGTTCCGCCGCCACCTCGGCCGGGTGGAAAAGGCCATGGGCCTGCTGCTGGTCCTCTTCGGCGTACTGATCGCCACCAACAGCGTCAACCTGATCGCCGCCTGGCTCATCGACACCGTGCCGTGGTTCAGCCGCGTCGGCTGACATCGCACCCCATTCAGAAGGAGGAGGAGACATGACACGACCGTTCCCCGCGCTGGCCGCCGCCGCGCTGATCGCCTGCGCCGCCGCCCTGCCCGTGCCCGCCGCGCAGCTCGGCGATGACGGGCTGCACAAGGCGCCGTGGATGCACGACACGTTCAAGGACCTGCGCGAGGATCTCGCCGAGGCCAATGCCGCCGGGCAGCGCCTGCTGATTCTCGTCGAGCAGCGCGGCTGCATCTATTGCACCAAGATGCACGAGGAGGTGTTTCCCCAGCCCGAGATCGAGAAGATGCTCTCGGAGGATTACTTCGTCATCCAGATCAACATGTTCGGCGATGTCGACGTCACCGATCTCGACGGAACCGTCCTGCCCGAGAAGGACATGGTGCAGCGCTGGGGCCTGCTGTTCACCCCGACGATGATCTTCCTGCCCGAAGAGGCCGGACCGGTCCCCGCACCGCAGGCCGCGGTCGCCGTCATGCCCGGCGCCTTCGAGAAATCGACCACCCGTCACCTGCTGAGCTGGGTGCTAGAAAAGGGCTACGACGGCGACGAGCCGTTCCAGAAATACCATGCGAGAAAGCTTGAGGAAGACCGCGCAAAGAACTGATCTGGTTAAATATTGCACCGTTACATGATCGAAGGCGGCGGCCCGGTCGGGCACCGCCCCGCCCCCTGTCGACCCGGCGACATATCGTTAAATTCATGGCTATGAATTTGTTGTTGCAATATCCTTCATGTGTGCCGTAGCATTCAGGACATGGAAGGGGAGGAGACATGAAAACCACGGTCGCACTAGCGTCCGTCATCGGGATCGTCGCGTCCGCCGTGCTGGCCGACACGACCATCCCCGATGACGTCAGCTTCACCGAAACCGGCGAGGTCGAGACCTCGCTGACCGGCACTCCGGGAGATCCTGCACGGGGCGCCGAGATCATGACCACCAGGGCGAAGGGCAACTGCGTGGCCTGCCACGCGGTCACCGCGCTGAGCGACGCACCGTTCCACGGCGAGGTCGGCCCGTCGCTCGACGGCGTCGGCGGCTACCGTTCCGAGGCCGAGCTGCGCGGCATCGTCACCAATGCCAAGAAGATGTTCGACGGCACGGTGATGCCCGCCTTCTACAAGACCAGCGGCTTCACCCGCCCGGGCGACGGCTACACCGGCAAGGCCCCGTCCGGGGATCTGCCGCCGATCCTGTCGGCCCAGGAGGTGGAGGACGTGGTGGCCTTCCTGATGACATTGCAGGACAGCTGAGAGAGGAGACGGCATGAGCCTGACCAGACGAGACACATTCGGGCTGACGCTCGGCGCCATCGCGCTGACCGTGCTGCCCTTCCGCGCCAACGCCTCGGCCGAGGACCTGATCGCCGAGTTCACCGGCGGCGCGGCGACCGGCGACAGCGGCGTCGACCTGACCGCGCCCGAGATCGCCGAGAACGGCAACACCGTGCCGATCACCGTGGATGCGCCCGGCGCGTCGGAGATCTTGGTGCTCGCCGCCGGCAACCCGACCCCGGCCGTGGCCACCTTCGCCTTCGGCCCGCTCGCGGGCTCGCGCATGGCCTCGACCCGCATCCGGCTTGCCGGCACGCAGGAGGTGATCGCGGTGGCAAAGCTCGAGGACGGCACTTTCGCGCGCACCGCCAAGACCGTGAAGGTCACCATCGGCGGCTGCGGCGGCTAAGAGGAGACAAGACAGATGGCATCCGGAGTCAAACCCCGCGTCAAGGTTCCCAAGTCCGCCTCGGCGGGCGAGGTGATCACCCTCAAGACGCTGATCAGCCACCAGATGGAAAGCGGCCAGCGCAAGGACAGCGACGGCAAGCTCATCCCGCGCTCGATCATCAACCGCTTCACCTGCGACTTCAACGGCCAGAACGTCATCGACGTGAAGATGGAGCCGGCGATCTCGACCAACCCCTACTTCGAGTTCGAGGCGCTCGTGCCCGAGGCCGGGGAGTTCACCTTCACCTGGTACGACGACGACGGCTCGACCTACACCGACACCAAGTCGATCGAGATCGTCTGACATGCGGCGGGCCGCCCGGGCGAGGAGCCGGGCCGCCCAGAACCGTCCTGCCCGTCGCCGAGGCGTCCGGGCCAACTCGTGGGAGGAGACACATGACACGCAAGGCGATTGCGCTCACCGCGCTCGCCCTGCTGGCGGCACCCTTGGGGGTGCAGGCCGGCGGGCCCGATGATGACGAGCTCGTCATCAACGGCGAGATCGAGATGACCACCAAGGCCCCCGCCCCGGACTTCCTGTCGGGCGTGATGGACGAGGTGATCTCGGGCTGGCATTTCCGGTCGGACGAGACACAGGCGCTCGAGCAGGACGACTTCGACAACCCCGGCATGATCTTCGTCGACAAGGCGCGCGAGCAATGGGCCATGGTCGAGGGCAGCGAGGGCAAGAGCTGCGCCTCCTGCCACGGCGCGCCCGAGGACATGGCGGGGGTGAAGGCGACCTACCCCAAGTGGAACGACGAGGCCGAGGAAGTGCGCACGCTGCAGATGCAGGTGAACGACTGCCGCACCAGCCGCATGGGGGCCGAGGCGTGGAAATACGACGGCGGCGACGCGATCAACATGGTCGCGCTGCTCTCGGCGGTGTCGCGCGGGATGCCGGTCAACGTGGCCATCGACGGCCCGGTGCAGGCGAGCTGGGAGCTCGGCAAGGAGCTCTATTACACCCGCACCGGCCAGCTCGAGCTTTCCTGCGCCAACTGCCACGAGCAGAACTACGGCAACTACATCCGCGCCGACCATCTCAGCCAGGGCCAGATCAACGGCTTCCCGACCTACCGGCTGAACAACGCGCAGCTGAACGGGGTGCACTCGCGCTTCAAGGGCTGCGTGCGGGATACCCGCGCCGAGACCTACGGCGTCGGCAGCCCGGAGTTCGTGGCGCTCGAGCTTTACGTCGCCTCGCGCGGCAACGGCCTCTCGGTCGAAGGCCCCTCCGTCCGCAACTGACCCCTGCCCCGCGCGACAGCCTCGCGCGGGGTTTCTCCTTCCCATTGAATTCACTTATCCGAATACGTATCAAGGATAACCACGATGATCTCCCGACGTGATTTCCTCCAGGTCTCGATGGCCGCCGCGGCGCTCTACGGCGGCTCGGGCTTCGGCAACTGGGCGCGGCTCGCGGCGCAGCAGCGCCTGACGCAGGACGACCTGCTGGCCATGCCGGCCTTCGGGAACGTCTCGCTGATCCACATCACCGACATCCACGCGCAGCTGAAGCCGATCTACTTCCGCGAGCCCTCGGTCAACATCGGCGTCGGCGGCAACCGCGGCGCGGTGCCCCACCTGACCGGTGCCGAGTTCCGCAAGATGTACGGCATCGCCGACGGCTCGCCCTCCCACTACGCCCTCTCCTCGGGCGATTTCGACGCCCTCGCCCGCGCCTATGGCCGCGTCGGCGGCATGGACCGCGTCGCCACCGTGGTGAGGCAGATCCGTTCCGAGCGTCCCGACGCGCTGCTGCTCGACGGCGGCGACACCTGGCACGGCAGCTACACATGCCACCAGACCGCCGGGCAGGACTGCGTCAACGTGATGAACCTGCTGAAGCCCGACGCGATGACCTTCCACTGGGAATTCACCCTCGGCTCGGACCGGGTGCGCGAGATCGTCGAGGGCCTGCCCTTCGCCGCGCTTGGCCAGAACATCTACGACGCCGAGTGGGACGAGCCCTCGGAGCTCTTCAAGCCCTACAAGGTCTTCGAGCGCGGCGGGGTGAAGATCGCGGTCATCGGCCAGGCCTTCCCCTACATGCCGATCGCCAACCCCTCGTGGATGTTCCCCGAGTATTCCTTCGGCATCCGCGACGAGCACATGCAGGAGATGGTCGACGAGGTGCGCGCGGGCGGCGCCGAGCTGGTGGTCGTGCTCAGCCACAACGGCTTCGACGTCGACAAGAAGATGGCCTCCAAGGTCACCGGCATCGACGTGCTGCTCTCGGGCCATACCCATGACGCGCTGCCCGAGCCGGTGCTGGTGGGCGAGACGATCATCATCGCCTCGGGCTCGAACGGCAAGTTCGTCTCCCGCGTCGATCTCGACGTGCGCGATGGCCGGATGATGGGCTTCCGCCACAGGCTGATCCCGATCTTCTCGGACGTGATCGCCCCCGACCCCGAGATGACCGCGCTGATCGACGCCGAGCGTGCGCCCTTCGCCGACAAGCTTTCCGAGGTGATCGGCCACACCGACACCACGCTCTACCGCCGTGGCAACTTCAACGGCACCTGGGACGATCTCATCTGCGACGCGCTGCTCACCCAGCGCGACGCGCAGATCGCCCTGTCGCCTGGCGTGCGCTGGGGGCCGTCGCTGCTCGCGGGCGATCCGATCACCCGCGAGGATCTCTGGAACGTCACCTCGATGAGCTACCCCGAGGCCTACCGCTCCGAGATGACCGGCGAGTTCCTCAAGGTCGTTCTGGAAGACGTGGCCGACAACATCTTCAACCCCGATCCCTACTACCAGCAGGGCGGCGACATGGTGCGCGTCGGCGGGCTCGGCTACCGCATCGACGTCACCGCGCCCGCCGGGCAGCGCGTCTCGGACATGACCCTGCTGAAGACCGGCGAGGCGATCGACCCGGCAAAAAGCTACACCGTCGCCGGCTGGGCCAGCGTCAACGAGGGCACCGAGGGCCCGCCGATCTGGGACGTGGTGGAAAGCCACATCCGCAGCCTCGGCCGCGTGCAGCTCGGCGAGAACACCTCGGTCGAGGTGGTGGGCGCGTGATGACACACCCCGAGGAATTCAAGGAGGACAGAATGAGCGACCCCAAGACATCGCGCCGCGCCTTCCTGCAGGGGGCCGCCACCGTGGCCGTGACCGCAGGAGCCGCCGGTGCCGCGCGCGCCGCCGGGCCCGATCCGCTGATCACCGAGGTGCAGCCCTGGGCGCAGGGCCTTGGCGAGGGCGTCGATGCCACCCCCTACGGACTGCCGATCCGCTTCGAGCAGGACGTGGTGCGCCGCAACGTGCCCTGGCTCACCGCCGATCCGATCAGCTCGATCAACTTCACGCCGATCCATGCGCTCGACGGCACGATCACCCCGCAGGGTTGCGCCTTCGAGCGCCACCACTCGGGCGCGATCGAGCTCAGCAAGGACGACTACCGGCTGATGATCAACGGGCTGGTCGATAGGCCGCTGGTCTTCACCTATGCCGACCTCGAACGCTTCCCGCGCGAGAACCACGTCTACTTCTGCGAATGCGCCGCCAACACCGGCATGGAATGGGCGGGGGCGCAGCTCAACGGCGCGCAGTTCACCCATGGCATGATCCACAACATGGAATACACCGGCGTGCCGCTGCGCACCCTGCTGCGCGAGGCGGGCCTGCCCGCCACCGAGGGCAAGTGGGTCTATGTCGAGGGTGCCGACGCCTCCTCGAACGGCCGCTCGATCCCGATGGAGAAGGCGCTCGACGACGTGCTCGTCGCCTTCAAGGCCAATGGCGAGGCGCTGCGCAAGGAGCACGGCTACCCGGTGCGCCTCGTGGTGCCGGGCTGGGAAGGCAACATGTGGGTGAAGTGGCTGCGCCGCATCGAGGTGCTGGACGGCCCGGTCGAGAGCCGCGAGGAAACCTCGAAATACACCGACACGCTGGCCGACGGTACCTCGCGCAAGTGGACCTGGGTGATGGATGCGAAATCCGTGGTCACCTCGCCGAGCCCGCAGGCGCCGATCAGGCATGGCCACGGCCCGCTGGTGATCACCGGCCTCGCCTGGTCCGGTCACGGCAGGATCACCCGCGTCGACGTCTCGACCGACGGCGGCAAGAACTGGCAGACCGCGCGGCTCGCCCGCGAGGGCGAGAACAAGGCGCTGACCCGCTTCTACCTCGACACCGAGTGGACCGGCGAGGAGATGTTCCTGCAATCGCGCGCCATGGACGAGACCGGCTACGTGCAGCCCACCAAGGCGCAGCTGCGCGAGGTGCGGGGCGAGAACTCGGTCTACCACAACAACTGCATCCAGACATGGTGGGTGAAACCGACCGGGGAGGCCGAGAATGTCGAAGTTTCTTAAGCTCTACGGCGGCGTCTTCGGCGGCATCGCCGTGACGCTGACCTTCGCGGTGAACATGGCCGACCGCTTCGTGGCCGAGGCGCCCGAGGGGCTGCGCCGCACCACGCCGCTGGCCGCCGCGCCCGAGGCAGCGCCGATCACCGGCGGGCTCATCGCCGCCGCCAATGCCGACGAGGCGCCGCGCGAGATGCCGCTCGGCATCGGCCGCGAGGCCCTGCCCGAAGAGATCGCCGCCTGGGATCTCGACGTCTCGCCCGACGGCACCGGCCTGCCCGTCGGCAGCGGCTCGGTCGAGGATGGCGAGATGCTCTTCTCGGAGAACTGTGCGGTCTGCCACGGCGAGTTCGCCGAGGGCTCGGGCAACTGGCCCAAGCTGGCGGGCGGCGACGGCACGCTGGCCAACAAGGACCCGGTGAAGACCGTCGGCAGCTACTGGCCGCACCTGTCGACCACCTGGGATTACGTGCACCGCTCGATGCCCTTCGGCAACGCGCAGTCGCTGGACACCGACGAGGTCTACGCCATCGTCGCCTACATCCTTTACTCGAACGACATCGTGGACGAGGACTTCGTGCTGTCGAACGAGAACTTCACCGAGGTGATCCTGCCCAACGCAGGCGGCTTCATCGTCGACGACCGGCCCCGGACCGAATACCCGCAATGGACCGGCGAGCCCTGCATGACGGGCTGCAAGCCCAGCGTCGAGATCACCATGCGCGCCACGGTGCTCGACGTGACCCCGGACCACGGCAGCGACGAGGCGGCGGCCGAGCCCGCGGCCGCGGAAGCCCCGGTCGAGGTTGCCGCCGCCGACACCGCGGCGGAGCCTGCCCCCGAGGCCGTGCCCGCGGCGGAAGCCCCGCAGGTTGCCGCCGCCGATCCGGCGCTGATCGCCGAGGGCGAGAAGGTGTTCAAGAAGTGCCAGTCCTGCCACGCGGTCGGCGAGGGCGCCAGGAACAAGACCGGCCCCGAGCTCAACGGCATCGTCGGGCGCGGCATCGGCTCGGTCCCCGGCTTCGGCTACTCCAAGACCTTCGAGGTGGCCCACGGCGCCGGAGAGACCTGGACGGCGGAACGCCTGCATGCCTTCCTCGAAAAGCCGAAGGATGCGATGAAGGGCACCAAGATGTCCTTCCCCGGGCTGCGCAAGCCCGAGGATATCGACGCGGTCATCGCCTATCTCTCGGGTTTCGCCGAGTGACAGACCGCCCCGCCCGGCCGCGCCGCTCGCGGCCGGGTCCGCACAGAAGGAGGCCCCCATGCTCAGACCCCTCGCCCTGCTGCTGACCCTGCCCGCCGGTGCCATGGCGCAGGAGGTGATCACCCATCCCTACGAGGGCACGTTCGAGGAGGCCACCTTCGCGCTCGAGAACGCGATCATCGGCGAGGGGCTGGTGGTCGATCACGTCAGCCACGTCGGCGAGATGCTGGCCCGCACCGGCACCGACATCGGCGCCGGGACGCATCTCTACGACGCCGCCGACGTCTATCTCTTCTGCTCGGCCGCCACCTCGCGCGAGGTGATGGAGGCGGATCCCGCGAATATCGCCTTCTGCCCCTATTCGATCTTCGTCGAGAGCCGCGACGGGCAGACCACGCTCGGCTACCGCAGCTTCGAGCGCGAGAGCATGGCGCCGGTCAATGACCTGCTCGCCCGCATCGCCGCCGCCGCGACGGAGTTCTGACCATGTACGACGCGCTGTTCCGTGCCCAGCTGGGCGAACTCAAGGCGGCCGGCAACTACCGCCACTTCGCCGAGCTCGAACGCCACCGCGGCGCCTTCCCCGCCGCCACCCACCACGGCGAGCAGCGCGAGGTGACGATCTGGTGCTCGAACGACTACCTCGGCATGGGCCAGCACCCGGCGGTGCTGGCGGCGATGCACACAGCGCTCGACACCTGCGGCGCGGGCGCGGGCGGCACGCGCAACATCTCGGGCACCACGCATGAGCACGTGCTGCTGGAAGCGGAGCTCGCCGACCTGCACGGCAAGCAGGCGGCGCTGCTCTTCACCTCGGGCTACGTGTCGAACTGGGCCAGCCTCGGCACGCTCGGCGCGCGCATCCCCGGGCTGGTGATCCTGTCGGACGCGCTCAACCACGCCTCGATGATCGAGGGAATTCGCCATTCGAAGGCCGAGCGGATCATCTGGAAGCACAACGACCTCGCCGATCTCGAGCGCCACCTCGCCGCCCTGCCACTTGACCGGCCCAAGCTGATCGCCTTCGAGAGCGTCTATTCGATGGATGGCGACATCGCCCCCATCGCCGGGATCTGCGACCTCGCCGAGCGCTACAATGCGATGACCTACCTCGACGAGGTGCACGCGGTCGGGCTCTACGGGCCGCGCGGCGGCGGCATCGCCGAGCGCGAGGGGCTGATGCACCGCATCGACGTGATCCAGGGCACGCTCGGCAAGGCCTTCGGCGTCACCGGCGGCTACATCGCCGCCTCGGCCACGCTCTGCGACTTCATCCGCAGCTTTGCCTCGGGCTTCATCTTCACCACCGCCCTGCCGCCCGCCGTCGCCGCCGGGGCCCGCGCCGCCGTCGCGCATCTCAAGCGCTCCGAGCTCGAGCGCACCGCGCAGCGCCGCGCCGTGGCCAGCGTGCGCGCGGCGCTCGACCGGATCGGCGTGCCGCACCTGCCGAACCCGAGCCACATCATCCCGGTCATGGTCGGCTGCCCGCAGAAGTGCCGCTACCTCTCGGACCGGCTGCTGCACGGGCATGGAATTTACATCCAGCCGATCAACCACCCGACCGTGCCGCGCGGCACGGAGCGCCTGCGCATCACCCCCTCGCCGGTGCATTCCGCCGGCGACATCCTCCGCCTCGTGCATGCGCTCGAGGCGCTCTGGGCCGAGTGCCAGCTGGCGCGAAGACCGCTGGCGGCGCAATAGCGCCGCGCCCCGAAACACCCCAAAGCGCCATGCTCCCCTGCGCAGCGCTCTCCTCAAACGTGCATGCAACGCATCAAAGTCGCCGGTGAATTGTCGGGAATCGTTGACAGATTGACCGGTTCACCCGCAGCCTGACCAAGGTTCTCGAGGAGGAGTTCCGCAAGGAACGGAGGAAAGAGAACCTTCATAGGGAGGAAAGCATGCAAACCAAGCAATTTGTTTCAAGTCTTCTACTCTGCACCATGCTGACGGCGCCCGCGATGGCGCAGGACAACATGGACAAGCTCTCGAACATGCAGCGCACCGACGCCACATTCACCTTCATCGACCAGGAAGGTGAGCGGGCGGACGCGCTGAAGGAGATCCTGCCGCACCTCAAGGTGCCGGACGGGTTCGAGGTCAGCCTCTATGCCGTCGTGCCGGATGCCCGGTCGATGGCGGTGGCGCCGCAGGGCACGGTGGTCTTCGCCGGCACCCGCAAGGACAAGGTCTGGTCGATCGTCGACCGCGACCGCAACCGCGTGGCGGACGAGGTCAAGGACTTCGCGCCGTCGATCACCTTCGACGTGCCCAACGGCCCCTGCTTCTCGCCGGACGGGTTCCTCTACATTGCCGAGCGCAACCGGATCCTGACCTTCCCGGCGGCCGAGTTCTTCTTCGAAGGGCCGGATCCCGCCGTGGGCGAGGTGGTGAAGAAGGGCGAGCTGATCCCCGCCGAGGAGGAAAGCTTCAACCACACGGCGCGGGTCTGCCGCATCGGTCCGGACGGCAAGCTCTACGTCTCGCTGGGCCAGCCGCACAACATCCAGCCCAAGGAAAAGCTGGAGATGTACGACAAGCTCGGCATCGGCGGCATCATCCGGATGAACACCGACGGCACCGGCCGCGAGGTCTATACCCGCGGCATCCGCAACTCGGTCGGGCATGACTTCAACCCGGCCGACGGCTCGCTGTGGTTCACCGACAACCAGGTCGACGGCATGGGCGACGACATCCCGCCCGGAGAGCTGAACCGCCAGACCTCGGCGGGCCAGCACTTCGGCTTCCCCTGGACCAACGGCGGCGTCGACGTTCCCGACTACAAGGACGTCGAGCGGCCCGAGGGGGTGGAGTTCGTCGACCCGCAGGTGAACATGCAGGCCCATGCCGCCGATCTCGGCATGCGGTTCTATTCCGGCGAGTCCTTCCCCGACAAGTACAAGGGCGGCATCTTCTCGGCGCAGCACGGCTCGTGGAACCGCACGACCCCCGTGGGCGCGCGGGTGATGTTCACCGCGCTCGACGAGGAGGGCAACGCGGGCACGACCGAGGTCTTCGCCGACGGCTGGCTCGACGAGAGCACCGGCGAGTACCGCGGCCGCCCGATGGACATCGCCTTCCTGCGCGATGGATCGATGCTGGTGTCGGACGACTTCGCCGGGGCGATCTGGCGGATCGCCTACGCCCCCAAGGCCTCGGAATGAAGGCCCATGCACTGATGATCCTCGGCGGGCTTCTGCTCGCCGGGGGCACTCCGCTCGCCGCCGGGGATGCCGAGGCCGGGCGGAAGGTCGCCAACATGTGCCGCACCTGCCATGGCATTGACGGGCTTGCACAAATTCCCATCGCACCCAACATCGGCGGCGAGCCCGAGGCCTATATCGAAAGCCAGCTCATGGCCTTCAAGACCGGCACGCGCGAGCACGAGATGATGTCGGTGGTGGCCGCGGGCCTCTCGGAGCAGCAGATCGCCGACGTCGCCGCCTGGTACGCCGCGCATACCGCCAGCGCGACCCTGCCCGAGGGCGTGAGCGCGGACGATGCGCCCGAGGTCTGCGTGTCGTGCCACGGCGCCGACGGCATCGCGCTGCTGCCCGAGGCGCCGAACCTCGCGGGAGAGGTCAACATCTACATCGACACCCAGCTCAAGGCGTTCCGGATCGGCAAGCGCAAGCACGAGATCATGTCGGGCATCGCCGCCGACATGACCGACGAGGAAATCCGCGCGGTGGCCGACTGGTACTCGCGCGTCAAGCTCGAGATCACCGGGCCGGAGTGACCCGTCGCCGCTCCTCAGTCGCGCAGGCTCCAGTCCGGCGCGACGAAATACCTGAGCGGCTGCGGCCCGGCGGCGCGCACCTTGGCGGCGAAGCGTTTCCCCTTCGCCGCCTCCGGGTCCGCGACCTGCGAGGCGCGGGCAAGCAGCACGATCTCGGAGCCCGCCGCGCCCGCGATCATCATCGGGAAATCGTCCACCTTCTCAACGACTTCCAGACGGACGTGAACCTCGTAGAAATCCGTCATCTCCGGCGATGGCAGCACGCCGATGATCACCCCGATCAGGTAGGCCCAGTTCTCGACGATCTGCATCGCAGTCCTTTCTAGCCGGTGCGTCCCGTCTTCCGGATCGCGGCGCACTGGCCGGTTTCGAGCCAGTGGGCGATGGCGTGAGAGATCGGCTGGCCGGTTTGTTCCTCGTAACAAGAATAGGCCGGAGAGGGGTTCACTTCAAAGCAGATGTAGCGCCCCTCCGGCGTCTTTCGCAGGTCGATCCCGCAGAGCGGCAACCCGAGCCGGTGCGACAGCAGGCGGCAGGCCTTCTCGATCCGGGCGGGCAGCCGCGTCGGCGCGTAGCGGGCCTCCTCGCCGTCTGCACCGGCGTAGCGGTAATCCTGCGCCGCGCTCTCGATCAGCGTCGCAAAGAGCGCCTCGCCCATCACGTGCACGCGGATGTCGGTACCGTCGATCCATTGCTGGAACTGCACCGGCAGGTAGCGGATCCGCTCGAGCCGCGCCATGTGCGCCCCCTCGAGCCGGCGCACGATGGACCGGTGCGCGCTGACCGACTTGAAGATCACCGTGCCGTGCCGCGCGCAGAAGGCCCGCGCCGCCGCAGGATCGTTGGTGACCAGCGTCTCGGGCACCGCGAGCCCGCACTCCGCGATGATCCGCGCCTGGTAGGGCTTGGACATGTTGGAATTGCAGGCCTTGATGCGGTTGAGCACCGGGATCGGCGTCGTCTCCAGCCAGTCGTTGAGCATCCCGTGCCAGGCGGCGATGCGGGCGCGCTCCTCGACCGTGCCGCGCCGGAACTCGGGCAGCGGCTCCGGCGGGCCGAGCCGGGTGTAGATGCCCTGCGTGGAGGAAAGCTCGACCGTCCCGCCGGCGCGGTGCAGGGTCATCCGGGCCGCCCCGCCGGTCTGGCGCAGCGTCAGGTCCGCGTGCGCCGCCTCGCGCGGGTTGAGCAGCACCGCCTCGATGCCGAGCGCCTCGGCCGCCTCGAGCACCAGCCGTACCGGCGGCTCGGAGGGAATGCCGACCACGAGGATCATGCCGCCCCCCTCTCGGCCCGCGCGAGCCCCAGCAGGAGCCCGGCGATCCGCGCCACGTCCGCCTCGTCCGCCGCCTCGGGCATGGGGCTCAGCGCGACCGGCTGCCAGCCGCCGCCGGCATCCTCCAGCAGAGCCTCGGCAAGCACCAGCCCCCGCGCCCGCATCTCGGCGCGCAGGCGCTGGCGCAGGGCCTCCGGCAGGTCCTCCGGCAGGTCCTCCCCGGCGATCAGCACCCGGCGCTGCGGCGCGCCCGAAAGATGCTGGCCCGGGCCTCCCGGCCAGACCGGGCCCGCGGGGTCGGGGAAACCGCGCGGCCGCACGCCAAGGCCGAGGTGCCGGGCCCGGGTGCTGGCGTGCAGGTCGGCGCCGAGGCGCAGCCGGTCCTCGAACGGGCTGCGCGCCGCGAAGCCCGCCACCGAGCCCGGGTGCGGCCGGTTCACGCAGCGCGCGCCGAAGCCGGTGAGCCAGCTCACCAGCAGCGCGAAGGCCTCGTCACCCGCGTAGCGCTGGTCGGCGGCGCTCGCCGCGGCGAATTGCAGCGGTGCGACCCGGCTCACCCGGTTGAAGATGCCGAGCACGCCGGCGTCGTCGATCACCAGCCCCGAGGCCAGCTCGACCCGGCTTTGCCCGAGCGGGTCATGCGACCAGTGCGGCGCCATGAAAAGCTCGTCCGGGGTGACAAATTCCGCCCGCACCGCGCGGCTCAGCGCGCCGCAGACCCGCAGCGCGGTCAGGTCCTCGGTTTCGGCGAGCACGAGGAGGAAGGGCGCCTCCGCGCCCTCCCCCTGCCGCCCCTGCGACACGGCCATGGCTCAGCCCTGCCGCGTGTCGAGCAGCCGCTTGGCCTGCGCCTTGTTGCTGCCGGCCGCGGAGCGCAGCTGCTGCAGGTCGTCCTCGCCGGCAAGGGCGCTCAAGTCGAGGTCGGGCCGCAGCGAGGCCTCGATGAAGGGCGTGATCGCCGCCATGGCGGATTCGATCGCGGCGAGCCGCTCCTCGATGCCGCCGTAGCCGCCACCGAGACCGCCCCCGGGCCGGTCGAACCCGCCGTCCCGCAGCTTGTCGGTGAACTTGTCGGTCGGCTTCTCGAAGTCGCCCTTGTCGTAGCCCACGGACTTGTCGATCACCGGCTTCTCGGGCCGCTTGTCGAAGCCGAGGCGCTTGTCGTTGACGAGCGGCTTCTCGAAGAACTTGTCGGGGCGCTTCTCGGTGAAGGTCTTGTCGAAGCCCTTGTCGGTGATGTCCTTGAGCAGCGCCTTGCCGCAGCGCACCCGCAGGTCCGCCGTCATCGTCGCCGAGGCCGCCGAGATGCTGGCCACGGCCACGCAGGTGTCGGTCCCGGCGTAGCTGCGCGAGTTCGGCGTCGAGTTCTTGTCAAAGACCGTGTTGTTCGCGCTGCCGGGATAGGGATCGCCGCCGTCGCCGCGGTTCGCCCCGGTGCCGAGGTGATCCGCCGCATCCGCCTGCTCGAGCGCCACCTTCGGATGCGCCTCGTTCGAGTTGGTCGAGATCGCCTCGTCGATGTGCCAGATCAGCAGCCCGTCGCCGGGCAGCCCCTGGTCGAAGCCCGTGCGCTGGCGGTTCTCGACGAGGAAGTACTCCTGCCCCGCGCCGCCGTCCTTCCACAGGCGGAACACCTCGCGGGCGCTCTTCACGTCGGGGATGGTGCGGGTGCCGTTGCTGGTGACGTTGGTGACCGTGACCCAGCCCTGGTTGGCCTTGCACCAGGCCGAGGGATGCGCGGGCGTGTTGCCGCCGCCGTTCCACGACCCGCCGCCCATCAGGCACCAGTTGCCCACGCCCTCCGAGCTCTGGTCGGTGTCGTAGAGATCCGGGAAGCCGAAGAGAAGGTGGCCGAGCTCGTGCGCGCAGACGCCGAGCAGCGCGTCCTCGGGGATCGTCAGGTAGGCAAAGAGCTTGGTGCCGTCGGCGCTGAACTCCGAGCGCATCACCCACTTGTGGGACCAGATGTCGCCGCCCGAGCCGGTCTGCTCGGCGCCGGAGCCGGCATGGACCACCACGTAGGCGTCGACGAAGCCGTCGCCGTCGTTGTCGTAGGGGCCGAAGTTCACCGTCGGGTCGGCGGCGATGGCGGCGTCGCGCGCCAAGTCGCGGGCGTTGGGCGTGGTGCTGCCGGTGCCGGACTGGCCGTTGGCGTAATGCGCCAGCGTGTCGGGCATGGTGAAGGGCCCCGCCACCTCGCCGACGATGTTGACCGTGCCATTGGTCACGTCGCTGTAATACTCCTTGACCGAGCCGGTGGCGATCACCCCGGTCGAGAAGAAGAGGTCCTGGAAGCGTTGCGCCGCGCCCGCGCCGAAGGCCCGGTCGGTGAATTCCGCCAGCACCACCGAGACCCGGACGTCGCCGCTGAGCGGGCTGCGCTGCGCGGCGAAGTTCCGCGCCACCATCGGCGGCGTGCCGAGCGGAAGCTCGGTGCCGGGCACGATCAGCCCGTCGTTGAAGCCGACCCTCGGCTTGTCGCCGAGCCGCACGAGGTTCTCCATCCCCTCGGGCGCGGCCTCGCGCATGGCCTCGAGCGCCTTGTCGATCTTCTTCTTGAGTTCCGGGGCCGGGGCGACGCAGCAGCGGTCATGCCCGCCGCCCGAGCACTGGCCGAAGAAATTGTGCCAGCTGCCCGCGAATTCGGTGTTGGAAAAGAGAGTGGAAAGATCGCTGGATTCCCGGCTGCTGTGACGATGCTCGCACATGGGGAGCTCCTTTCGAAAAGCCGTTGAAATGCCGGGATCATACCATGGCGCAACTTTTCAGAGCATTATTGAATTCCATACAACCCTGCGGTTGACAGGCGCGGAAAGGCCGACCGCGCAGAGCCGAGTCTCGGCGGCAGCGCGCAGGTCGTTCTGCTCGGGAAGATCGCCTGTCAGTCCCGGGCGAAGGCCGCGACCAGCGCCGCGCCGCCGCTCAGGATGATGAACACCCCCGCCGCGAAGAAGCCCGAATGCGGCGTGCTCGACGGCTCGAGCAGGTCGGCGTTGAAGACCAGGTGGTCCGTCATCAGGGCCAGCGAGCCCAGGGCCGCCGCCAGAAGGCCACCCCAGAAGAAGAGTTGGTCGTCGCGCATCTCGAAGTCCTTTTCCTCGCCCGGGGAGCCTTGGCAGAAAAGTCGCAGAGGGATCGCGTCCCGTCGGGGCACGGCACCATTCTCCGCCCCGTGCCGGCCCCTTGGCAAGCCCCGCCTGCGCCCTCCGCGATCCGCCGCTCATCACCGCCTGCGAAGGCGGCATCCCCGGCCCCGGCCTAGTCCCCGGTCAGCTCGAAGGCGGCCTCGGCGACGTCGCGGCCGTTCACCTGCACGATGACCGCATGCGGACCGGGGTGCAGGCGGAAGGTTGTCGCATCGCCCTTCATCCGGTGCCGCTTTTCCAGCCGCAGCGGCTTGCCCGGCACAAGCCTGGCCGATTTCAGCTTGAAGACCTTCTCGGCGCTGCCCGATGGCCGGTGAAAGCGCAGCCGGTAGTCCACCAGCGCTGCGCCGCCCTCGGGCGAGGTGAGTTCGACCGCGAAGCCGAGCATCCCGCCGACCGCCACGCGCGGCGCGTCCAGCGTCACCCTCGCGGTCACCGGCAGGTCGGCGCGGTAGCCGAGCAGCGCCAGCGCCTCCGGCTCGCCGCGCTTGACGGCGGTGCGCAGCGCATGGCGGGTGATCCAGTCGAGTTCCCGCGCCTCCTGCCGGCCCTCCTGCTGCCAGCGGGACAGCCGGGCCAGCATCTCGTCCGGTGCGATCTTCGACAGGTCATTGAGGTGGTTGGCCACCGAGCGGGTCACGAAACGGGTGCCATCCGCGTGCAGCCGGTCGAGATGGCGCAGCGGCACCATGGGATCGAGCGTGATCCCCATGCCCCAGGGAAGCTTCGGCCGGGTGCCCTCGGAGACCAGCCGCCGCACGTGGTAGTGCGGGTCCCCGGCCCAGTCGTCGAGCCGCGCCAGCACCTTGTCGGGCCAGCGGTTGAGGAAGGGCCGGATCGCGTATTCCATCGAAAAGCGCTGCGTCGCCGCGTGGATCAGGTCGAGCGCCGCGTCCGGGTGCTCCATGCCGTGGCGCACCGCGAGAACCCCGGGCACCGCATGGATGAAGCGTCCGAAATCATCGTCCTGCAACCCGGGATCGAGCGGCGGCGGCAGCGCCGCGGCCACCTGTTCCGCCATTTCGGGAAATGCCGAAGGAAGCTGCTCGGCCAGCGCCTCGGCCATGACCTCGAGCCGCGCATGCACGCCCAGCCCCGCGAGCCGCGGCAGCGCGGTGTCGACGAAGCGCGCGGCATCGAAGCCGGGCAGGACCGCGAAGTCCCGCCCGAGATCGCCGAGCGAGCCGCGGTTGAAGAGCTGGTCGGCAAGCGAGAACCCCGCCCCGCCGCCCTGTCCGTCGGGTCCCCGTGCCATGGCGCGCTCAGATCGTCGCCAGCGTCTCGCCGCCGTCGAGCACGATGTTCTGCCCGACGATGAACCGCGCGTGGACCGAGCAGAGGAAGGCGCACATCCGCCCGAAATCCGCCGCCTGACCGTATTCGCGGGTCGGGATCCCCGCCGCGCGCGCGGCGCTGACCTCGGCGACCGGGCGGCCCGAGGCCTCGGAATCATGCCGGTCCATCTGCACGATCCGGTCGGTCTCGTGCACGCCGGGCAGCAGGTTGTTGATCGTCACGCCCTTCTCGGCCACCTGCCGCGAGGTGCCGGCGACGAAGCCGGTGAGCCCCGCCCGCGCCGAGTTCGACAGGCCGAGCTGCAGGATCGGCGCCTTGACCGAGCGCGACGTGATGTTGACCACGCGGCCCCAGCCGCGCTCCATCATCCCCGGCATCAGCGCCTGCATGAGCGCGATCGGCGTCAGCATGTTGCCGTCGAGCGCCTTGATGAAATCGGTGCGGTCCCAGTCGCTCCAGAGCCCCGGCGGCGGGCCGCCCGCATTGGTCACCAGGATGTCGGCGCCGCGCGCCACCTCGAGCACCTGCGCCCGCCCGTCCTCCGAGACGATGTCGGCGGCGACGGTCTTCACCTCGACGCCATGGCGCGCCCGGATCTCCGCGGCCGCAGCCTCCAGCGCCTCGGCGCCGCGCGCGTTCATCACGAGGTTGCAGCCCGCCTCGGCCAGCGCCTCGGCGCAGCCGCGCCCCAGCCCCTTCGACGAGGCGCAGACCAGCGCCGTCCTTCCCGCGATCCCGAGATCCATCCTGCTCTCCCTTTCCATTCCGCCGGCAAAACGCCGGGTCCGGGGCCATATGATGACACATTCCCTTGACATACAATGGCGTGTAGGCTGGCAACGCATCCCGGCCAGATCCTGCGGCAAGGCGTGCAGCCGCATTTCGGGAAAACCCGAAACGCCGGGTACAGGTTAGAGACGAGTGATGGCAGACGCCCTTTTCGACGCCGATTTCACCGCCGGGTCCGAGCCCCGCGGCACCCGTCCGGCGCATAGCGTGACGGTCTACCGCGGCGCCCAGCTGCGCGTCGTCGCCGGCGCCAATCTCGGCGACGAGCTCAGCTTCGCCGAGGAGCTCCAGCCCGACGACATCTACGAGCTCTCGCCCCTCGCCCGGCCCGCCCGGCTGAGCCTGCTGCCCGCCGCCGCCTCGCCCTTCCGCATCGGCCCGGGCGGCGATCTCGGGCACCGCGGCGCCGAGCTGCATCTCGACTGCTGCCTGACCTTCATGTGCGGCGACGGCGCGATCACCGAGGCGCTGGTGCTGGTCGAGACCGACGCCGCCGGCCTCGTGGCCGAGCTCTACCTCATGCCGCTCGCTCCCATGCAACCGCGCAAGGACTACGCGCTCGTCGGGGTGAGCCGCGGCGAGGCGCTTGCCCGCTTCGCGCAGGCTGCGTGCGTCTCCTTCACCCGCGGCACGATGATCACCCTCGCCTCGGGCGCGCAGCGCGCGGTCGAGGATCTGCAGGTCGGCGACCGGGTGCTGACGCGCGATGACGGGCCGCAGCCGATCCGCTGGATCGGGCAGCACACCCAGCGCGCCCTCGGCGCCTTCGCCCCGGTGCTGATCCGCGCCGGCACGCTCAACGCGGCGCGCGACCTGCTGGTCAGCCCCGATCACCGGCTCTTCGTCTACCAGCGCCGCGACCGTCTCGGCGCCGGGCGCGCCGAGCTGCTGGTGCGCGCCCGCCATCTGGTGAACGGCGAGACGGTGCTGCGCCGCGAGGGGGGCTTCGTCGACTATTTCCAGATGCTCTTCGACCACCACCAGATCATCTATGCCGAGGGGATTGCGGCGGAGTCGCTGCTGGTGGACACGCGCACCCGCGCCGCGCTGCCGGCCGAGCTTTCCGAGCAGGTGAGCGCCCTGCTGCCGCGACACCACGCCTCGGACCAGCCCGAACTCGAGGTGCAGGAGACGCTGCTGCAGCGCCCCGACGCCGCCAAGATCCTGCGGCGCTCCTCGGCAGGCTAGATCCGCGAGGGCGCCCGGCACACACCGTACCCGGCCCCCGCTTCTTCTCTTTCCAAATACGCAATCCCGAGCGCACCAAGGGCGCCGCGTTCAGTGGTTGCGGAGCGCCTCTATCAACGCGCTCTTTTTCATCTTCGACCGACCCTCGATGCCGATCTCCCTGGCGCGGTCGTAGAGCGCCTCCCGCGTCCAGTCCTCGTAGGGTGGCGCCTTGCCGCCCTTTTCCGAGGGGTGCATGTCGGGGTTGGCCGAGGCATTGGCGATGCGCGCCGATTTCTCGGGGGAATAGCCCTTCTTGCGCAGCGTCTCGTAGAGCGCGTCATCCTTGATCGACGGGCCGTGGTCCCTAGTCATGGCAGCTCTCCCTTCCTCCCCCCAACCCGCGCGCCGCGGGCGCGGTTCCCCATGGACAAAACCGCGATCCGAACCTATACGCCGCCCCATGCTGGACACCCATTCGAACCGCCCCACCCTGCCGCCCGAGATCGCGCGGCGCCGCACCTTCGCGATCATCTCGCACCCGGATGCGGGCAAGACCACGCTGACCGAAAAGTTCCTGCTTTTCGGCGGGGCGATCCAGATGGCCGGACAGGTCCGCGCCAAGGGCGAGGCGCGGCGCACCCGCTCGGACTTCATGAAGATGGAGCAGGAGCGCGGGATCTCGGTCTCGGCCTCGGCGATGTCCTTCGATTACGGCAAGTTCCGCTACAACCTCGTCGACACGCCCGGCCACTCGGACTTCTCCGAGGACACCTACCGCACGCTGACGGCGGTGGACGCGGCGATCATGGTGATCGACGGCGCCAAGGGCGTGGAAAGCCAGACGCAGAAGCTCTTCGAGGTCTGCCGCCTGCGCGACCTTCCGATCCTGACCTTCTGCAACAAGATGGACCGCGAGGCGCGCGACACCTTCGAGATCATCGACGAGATCCAGGAAAACCTCGCCATCGACGTGACGCCCGCCAGCTGGCCGATCGGCATGGGCCGGGACTTCCTCGGCTGCTACGACATGATCCACGACCGGCTGGAACTGATGGACCGCGCCGACCGCAACCGCGTGGCGGAGTCGATCAAGATCTCCGGCCTCGACGATCCCAAGCTGGCCGAGCACGTCCCCGCCGAGCTGCTCGAGAAGCTGCGCGAGGAAGTCGAGATGGCGCGCGAGCTGCTGCCCAAGCTCGACGCGCAGTCGGTGCTCGAGGGGCACATGACCCCGATCTGGTTCGGCTCGGCGATCAACTCCTTCGGCGTGAAGGAGCTGATGGACGGCATCGGCGAGCTTGCGCCCGAGCCGCAGCCGACCTCGGCCGAACCGCGGCAGATCGCACCCGACGAGACCAAGGTCGCGGGCTTCGTCTTCAAGGTGCAGGCCAACATGGACCCCAAGCACCGCGACCGCGTCGCCTTCGTGCGCCTTGCCTCGGGACATTTCGAGCGCGGCATGAAGCTGACCCACGTGCGCACCAAGAAGCCGATGGCGATCTCGAACCCGGTGCTCTTCCTCGCCGCCGACCGCGAGCTGGCGGAAGAGGCCTGGGCGGGCGACATCATCGGCATTCCGAACCACGGCCAGCTGCGCATCGGCGACACGCTGACCGAGGGCGAGGCGCTGAAGGTCACCGGCATCCCGTCCTTCGCGCCGGAACTGCTGCAGAGCGTCCGGGCGGGTGACCCGATGAAGGCCAAGCACCTCGAGAAGGCGCTCTACCAGTTCGCCGAGGAAGGCGCGGCGAAGATCTTCAAGCCGTCGATCGGCTCGGGCTACATCGTCGGCGTCGTCGGCGCGCTGCAGTTCGAGGTGCTGGGCGCGCGGATCGAGCAGGAATACTCGCTGCCCGTGCGCTTCGAGCCCTCGCAGTTCACCTCGGCGCGCTGGGTGCATGGCGAGAAGCTGGCGGTCGAGAAGTTCGCCGCCGCCAACAAGCAGCACATCGCCCACGACAACGACGGCGACATCGTCTACCTCACGCGCATGCAGTGGGACATCGACCGGGTCGGCCGCGACTATCCGGGCGTGACCCTCTCGGCCACCAAGGAGATGATGGTCTGAGCGCCGCTGTTGCAGCGTTGCACAGGCTAAGTCACTGACCTTAGGTCACTTTCACATGCAGGGCGCCGCGGGATCACATTTTCGCGGCGCCCTTCGCTTTCCCGCGACACGGCCCCCCGCGCTGGGGCTATACTGGCGCGGCAGAGGGCGCGAAGCCCCGGGCAGACACGGCAGACCACAGCAACAAGAAACGACCGAGGCAGCATGTCCCAAGACTCCCTGACCATCCGGCCGCTCGAGGCCGGGGACGAGGCCGCGTGGCGCGATCTCTGGACCGGGTATCTCACCTTCTACGAGACCTCCGTGCCCGAGGAGGTCTATGCCAGCACCTTCGCGCGGCTGCTGGGGGACGATCCGCAGGACTTCCACGGGCTGATCGCAGTTGCCGAGGGCAAGCCGGTCGGGCTTGTGCATTACGTCTTCCACCGCCATTGCTGGCGGATCGAGAACGTGTGCTACCTGCAGGATCTCTATGCCGCCCCCGAGGCGCGCGGCACCGGCGTCGGCCGGGCGCTGATCGAGGCGGTCTACGCCGCCGCGGATGCCGCCGGATCGCCGAACGTCTACTGGATGACGCAGGAATTCAACGCCACCGCGCGCCAGCTCTACGACCGGATCGGCACCGTCACCCCCTTCATCAAGTACCAGCGGCGCTGAGCCATGCGGCGGCTGGTCGTCTCGCTCGGATTGCTGATCGGGGCCTGCGCGCCGATGGCGCCGGAGAGCGTCAGCCGCGCCGCCGGCGCCGCCAGCGTCGCGCCCGAGGTGAGCCCGCCGCTCGGCAGCCGCTTCGGCGCGCCGGACCCGGTGCCGGCGCAGGCCGCCAACGCGCAGATCGCGCGCGACATCCTCGACCTTGCCTTCGAGCTTGAATCCGGGCGCTCGCTGCCGGTCTTCACCCGCTTCGAGGGGCCGGTGACGCTGCGCGTCGCGGGCAAGGCGCCGCCGAGCCTCGCGCCCGACCTCGACCGGCTGCTGCGTCGCCTGCGCGAGGAGGCGGGGATCGACATCACCGAGATCGGCTCGGGCGAGGCCAATATCACGCTGGTGCCGGTGCCGCGCCGGACGATCCGCCGGGAGCTGCCGCAGGCGGCCTGTTTCGTCATTCCCGGCGTCAGTTCGCTGGCCGAGTACCGCAGCGCGCGCAGCGCCGGCGAGACCAGCTGGACCGAGGTACGCGAGCGCGGCACCGCCGCCGTCTTCCTGCCCGCCGACGCCGCCCCGCAGGAGATCCGCGACTGCCTGCACGAGGAGATCGCGCAGGCGCTGGGGCCGCTCAACGACCTTTACCGGCTGGGCGAGAGCGTGTTCAACGACGACAACGTCCACACCGTGCTGACCGGGCACGACATGCTCGTGCTGCGCGCCTTCTACGACCCCGCGCTGCGCTCGGGGATGAGCCGGGAGGAAGTCGCGGCGGCGCTGCCCGGCATCCTCGCGCGGCTCAACCCCTCCGGCGAGCACGTGCCCGACCGGCACCTGCCCGCCACGCCCCGGCCCTGGACCGAGGCGATCCAGACCGCGCTCAGCGACGCCGAGCCCCTCGCCGCGCGCCGCGCCGCGGCGGAGGAGGCGCTGCGCATCGCCCGCGCCGGCGGCTGGACCGACCACCGGCTCGGCTTTGCGCATTTCGCACTCGGGCGGCTGCTGGCCGGCACCGACTTGGCCGGTGCCGAGGCCGAGTTCCGCGCCGCGCGGCGGATCTTCTCGGTCCTTCCCGATGCCCGGCTGCACGAGGCCTATGCCGATGCCCAGCTTGCCGCGCTGGCGCTGCGCACCGGCCGCCCCGCCGAGGCGCTGGCCCTCGCCACGCCGCAGGAGGCCACCGCCCGGCGCTACGAGAACGCCGCGCTGCTGGCGACGCTGATGACCCTCAGGGCCGAGGCGCTCGACGCGCTCGGCCGCCCCTCCGAGGCCGCGGCGGTCCGGCTGGACTCTCTGGGATGGGCGCGCTACGGCTTCGGCCCGGACTGGGCAGGCGGCGCGCGGATGCGCCAGGTCGCCGCGCTCGATCCGCTCAAAGGGAGTTGAGGACAGCGCATGATCGTCATCGCGGGAGCCATTCTTGGCGCCATCATCGGCGGGCTGACCGCCCTGCGCCGCAAGGGCAACAAGGCCGACATCGCGCAGTTCGCCGCGGTCTATGCCATCGCCTTCTCGCTGGTCGGGCTGATCCTGACGATCTTCGTGGAAAAGCTGGCCTTCTGAGCCAGGCGTCGGCAAGGAAGAAGGGGGCTCCGCCCCCTCGCCCTGCGGGCTCACCCCCGGCGTATTTTCAAAGAGAAGAAAACGCGGCTTGAGGGTTGCGGCGCGGCGCGGCATCCTTGAACGCGGAGGTGGCGGATGTTCCTGCGATTTTTCGAGACCCTGAGACAGGCGCAGGTGCCGGTGTCGCTGCGCGAGTTCCTCAGCTTCCTCGAGGCGCTGAAGGCCGGGCTCGCGCGCTATGACGTCGAGGGGTTCTACTACCTCGCGCGCACCGCGTTGGTAAAGGACGAGCGCCACCTCGACCGGTTCGACCGCGCCTTCGCCGAGGCGTTCCGCGGGCTCGAGGCGATCTCGCTCGACGAGATGCTGGAGGCGCTGGACCTGCCCGAGGACTGGCTGCGCAGGATGGCGGAGAAACACCTCAGCCCCGAGGAGCGCGCCGCGATCGAGGCGATGGGCGGGTTCGACAAGCTGATGGAGACGCTGCGGGAGCGGCTGCGCGAGCAGCAGGGGCGGCACCAGGGCGGCAGCAAGTGGATCGGCACCGCCGGCACCTCGCCCTTCGGCGCCTATGGCTACAACCCCGAGGGGGTGCGCATCGGCCAGGACGAGAGCCGCCACCAGCGCGCGGTGAAGGTCTGGGACCGGCGCGAGTTCCGCAACCTCGACGACCAGGTCGAGCTTGGCACGCGCAACATCAAGGTGGCGCTGAAGCGGCTCCGGGCCTGGGCGCGCGACGGCGCGGCGGAGGAGCTCGACCTCGACGGCACGATCCGCGCCACGGCCGAGCATGGCTATCTCGACGTGAAGACCCGGCCCGAGCGGCGCAACGCGGTGAAGGTGCTGCTGTTTCTCGACGTCGGCGGCTCGATGGACCCGCATGTGAAGGTGGTGGAGGAGCTCTTCTCGGCCGCGCGGGCCGAGTTCAAGCACCTCGAGCACTACTATTTCCACAACTGCCTCTACGAGGGGGTCTGGCGCGACAACCGCCGGCGCTGGGACGCGCAGCAGCCGACCTGGGAGGTGCTGAACACCTACGGGCCGGGCTACAAGTGCATCTTCGTCGGTGACGCCTCGATGAGCCCCTACGAGATCGCCGCGCCCGGCGGCGCGAGCGAGCACTGGAACCGCGAGGCGGGCGAGGTCTGGCTGCGGCGCGCGCGCCTGCAGTGGCCGGACCACCTGTGGATCAACCCGGTGCCCGAGCGGCACTGGGGCCATACCCAGTCGATCGCGATGATCCGCGAGATCTTCGAGGACCGCATGGTGCCGATGACGCTCGAGGGGATCGAGCGCGGGATCCGCGCGCTGGCGCGCTAGAACTCGACCTCGAGCTCGACGATCTCGTCGGGCTCGGCGAGCGCGCCGGCGGTCCAATCCTTCATCGGCGCCCAATCGAGGATCGTGTCGACATAGGCCTCGAGCCGGTCCCCCAGCGGCACCGAGTAGGTGCGGAAGCGGGTGCAGACCGGCGCGTACATGGCATCGGCCACCGAGGGGCGCGCGCCGAAGAGGAAGGGCCCGCCGTAGGCGTCGAGGCAATCGTTCCAGATCAGCTTGACCCGCTCCACGTCGGGCCGCGCGCCGGAGAAGATCTTGAAGCTCTGGTGCCGCGCCTTGAGGTTCATCGGCAGTGCGGAGCGCAGGTTGTAGAAGCCCGAGTGCATCTCGCCCGAGATCGAGCGGCAATGCGAGCGGGCGGCGATGTCGTCGGGGTAGAGCCCCGCGTCCGGGAAGACCTCGTTGAGATATTGCGCGATGGCCAGCGTGTCCCAGACCTGCACCCGGCCGTGGGTCAGGCGCGGCACCAGCACCGTCGGCGAGAGCAGCAGCAGTTCCTGCCGGGCGGAGGCATCGGAAGTGTCGACCATTTCCTCGGCGAAATCGAGCCCGGCCATCCGGCACAGCAGCCAGCCGCGCAGCGACCACGACGAGTAGTTCTTCGATGAAATGGTGAGCGTTGCGTCCGCCATGCCCGCGCCTCCTGCTGTCCTGACCCGAAAGACCACATTTTCTTGTCGCATCGCGGGCGCAGACCTGACTAGCGTTTTCACGAGGCAACGCGGGGAAAACGACGTGCTCTACGCCGGATACCAGGGACTTGATGATTTTATCGCCCCTTTTCGGATGGCGGCGATGCAGGGGATCACCTTCATGCCCCGGCTCAACGGGTCCTTCGCGCAGCTGACACGGCACAATGCCGCGCTGCTCGAGATGATGTCGCGCTTCCGGCTGAGCCACAGCCGGCCATCGTTCGGCATCACCTCGGTGCGGACCTTCAACCGCGACGTGCCGGTGGCCGAGGAGGTGGCGCTCGACCTGCCCTTCGGCACGCTGCTGCATTTCCGAAAGGACATCGACACGCCGCAGCCCAAGGTGCTGGTGACCGCGCCGCTCTCGGGGCATTTCGCGACGCTGCTGGCGGGCACGGTCAAGGTGCTGCTGCGCGACCATGACGTCTATGTCACCGACTGGAAGAACGCCCGGGACGTGCCTGTTTCCGCAGGGAATTTCGGCGTCGAGGACTATGTCGCCTACGTCATCCGCTTCCTCGAGGAGATCGGTCCGGGCGGGCATATCCTCGGGGTCTGCCAGCCCTGCGTGCAGGCGCTGGCCGCGGTCGCCGTCATGTCCGAGGACCGCAACCCCGCGACGCCGCGCTCGATGACGCTGATGGCGGGGCCGGTCGACGTGCGCGAGAGCCCGACCATGGTCAACGATCTTGCGAGCGAGAAGCCGATCGCCTGGTTCGAGCGCAACGTGATCGCCCGCGTGCCCTGGCGCTATGCCGGCGCGGGGCGGCGGGTCTACCCGGGCTTCGTGCAGCTCACCGCCTTCATGTCGATGAACATGGACCGCCACCGCGAGCAGCACAAACGGCTCTACGACCATCTCGTCGCCGGCGAGACCGAGGAGGCGCGCAAGGTGAAGGAGTTCTACGACGAGTATTTCGCCGTGCTCGACCTCACCGAGGAATTCTACCTCGAGACCATCGAGCGCATCTTCCAGAAGGCCGAGCTGGCGACGGGCGAGTTCACCTATCGCGGCCGCAAGGTGGACCCGGGCAAGATCCGCCACACCGCGCTGCTGACCGTCGAGGGCGGGCGCGACGACATCTGCGGGCTGGGCCAGACCTCGGCGGCGCATGACCTCTGCTCGTCGCTGCGCCCGCACCTGAGGCGCCACCACCTGCAGGCCAACGTCGGGCATTACGGCGTGTTCAACGGCCGCAAGTGGGAGAACGAGATTTACCCGGTGGTGCGCAACATGATCCTCGCCATGGAGTGAGCCCGCACGGGCCGTGGCGGAAAGGCGACGCGGGCGGGCGATGCTTGGGACCGGGCCAGCCGGAGATTGCGCGCGGCGCGCCAAGACGCCAGTCTCCGCGCCATGAGCGCAGAGAAGACACCCACCTATCCCGGCGGAATCGCGGCCATTCTCACCCAGATGGAGGGGCGGCGCGAGGCCATCGACTTTGCGCCCGGCGAGGCGCTGCCGCCCTATGACACGCCGCTCGGCGAGCTGGCCGGGCAGATCGTCTCCGATCCCGATGCCGACCCGGCCGAGGCGCCGCCCTTCCGCTCGGGCCATCACCGCAAGCGCCATGCGCTGCGGCGCGAGCTGGCCGGTCGGTCGGAGCTGGTCTTCCTCAACGCGCTGCTCATCGCCCACCTGCGCAAGCGCGCCTTTCCCGCCCATGCCCCGGCGCTCTTCCAGCGGCTCTGGACGGAACAGGGCACGGCGCTTCTGGCGCAGCTCGACCCGCGCTGGCTGGTCTCGTCGGTGACCACCTTCGGCGACCACGGGCTCAGCCTCGTGCAGCGCTCGGTCGGGCTCGCGCTGACCACGCTCTTCGGCACGATGAAGCTCTACGAATCCGAACGGCTCTATTCCGGGCTCCCCGCCGACCGGCCCTTCGGCCTCGATGGCCGGGACCGGGGGCCGCTGCCGATGGAGATGGACGGCTACTCGCTCTCGGGCGGCGGGCTCGACGTGAACATGATCGGCCGGCTCTGGCGCGAGGCCGAGGGCGATCCGGTGATCCGCCCGCTCGCCCACCACCTGCTCGAGCTGCTGATCAGCGACGAGCGCACGGTGCTGCGCCGCCTGATGACCATGCGCCAGCGGCAGGCGCGGCGCAGCGAGGCCCGGCCCAAGGGTGACCTTGCCGGCAATCTCGCGCCGGTGCCCGCCAGCCATCACGGGCTTGCCGCCTCTGACCTGCGCTGGGGCATCACCGCGACCATCCGCGCGCCGCTGCCCGAGATCGCGCGCTTCGCCGCGCATCACCTCGAGCTCGGCGCGCAGGTGGTGCAGATCCATCTCGATACGCCCGATCCCGAGGCCGCTTCCTTCCTCACCCGCCACCCGGCGATCCGCGTCACCCAGTGCGACGACGCCTACTGGCAGGCAAGCGGCCGCGCCCGGCCCGAAGCGCACCAGGTCCGCCAGGCCTACAACGCCACGCAGAGCCTGCGCGACGGGCTGGGCGTGCACTGGCTGGGGCATATCGACGTCGACGAGTTCCTGCTGCCGCAGCGCCCGCTGGGCGATCTGCTGGCCGAGGTGCCGCTTGCCGCCGCCTTCGCCCGCGTCGCCCCCGCCGAGGCGCTCGCCTCCGCCAAGGGCCTGCCGCAGCGTTTCAAGACCACGCACAAGCACGCCCGCCAGCCCAAGTCCGTGCTGCAGGAGATCTACCCGACCTTCGGCGCGCATCTCTACGGCGGCTTTCTCAGCCACACCTCGGGCAAGGTCTTTGCCCGCACCGGCATCGAGGGCACGCGGCTCGGCATCCACACGCTCAAATACCGCGGCGAGGATGCCAGCAACCGCCACCGGCTGGGCGAGGTCTGGCTGGCGCATCTGCATGCCCGGTCCTGGGAGCAGTTCCGCGACGACCTCGCGTTCCGCCGCACGCAGGGCTCCTACCGCAAGGCGTCCGACCGGCCCGAGATGGGACAGGCCGAGCTGATCTCGTTCCTGATGGAGGAAGAGGGCGACGCCGGGCTGCGCGCGCTTTTCGACGAGGTCTGCGCCGACACGCCCGGCTTGCGCGCGCGGCTCGCGGCGCGCGGCATGCTGGTCGAGCATCCCTTCGATCCCGACGCCGCCGTCGCCCGCGTCTTCGGGGCGCTGCCGTGATCCGCTGGGGCACCGTCACCACCACCAACGCACCCCTGCCGCGCATCCTCGACTTCGCCGCCTGGCACCTCGAACTGGGCGCGCACCGGCTCTACATCTACCTCGACGCGGCGGACCCCGAGGCCGAGGCGGTGCTGGCCGCCCACCCGAGGCTGCGCGTCTTCACCACCGACGCTGCCTGGTGGGAAAAGCGCGGCCGGCGCCCCGACAAGCACCAGGCCCGGCAGGGACGCAACGCCCGCCACGCCAATGCCCGCAAGCCCGAGACCGACTGGCTCGCGCATATCGACGTGGACGAGTTCCTGCTGCCCCGCCGCCCGCTCGCCGAGCAACTGGGGGAACTCCCCGGCGACTGCCTCTGCGCCCGCGTCCGTCCGATCGAAGCGCTGGCCCCCGCGCCGGGCGCGGATGGCACCGAGACGCTGTTCAAGGCCTTCCACCTCGACCAGCAGCCGCGCCAGCGCGCCGCCGAGGCCTGCTTTCCCACCTGGGGGCAGCATCTCTCGGGCGGGTTCCTGAGCCATGTCGCGGGCAAGCTCTTCTTCCGTCCCGGCACCGAGGGGCTCGACATCCGCATCCACAACGTGACGCTCGGCGATCAGACCAACCCCGGCGAGCGCCCCCTGCCCGACACCGAGCTTGGTCATTTCCACGCCAGCGACTGGGAGCATTTCCGCGACGCCTACCGCTTCCGGCTCGCGCAGGGCTCGTACCGGGCCGAGCTGAAGCCGCAGGTGCGCGGCGAGGGCGCCGTCAGCCTGCACGAGCTTTTCGCGCTGATCGAGGAGGCGGGCGGCGAGGCCGCGCTGCGCGCCTTCTACGACGAGGTCTGCACCGCCACGCCCGACCTCGTGGCGCGGCTTGGGGCCGAGGGCCTGCTGCGCCGCCGCGCCATGGACCTGCCCGCCCTGCGCGCCCGGCATTTTCCCGGCGCCTGAGCGACAGGGGCGAGCCGGGTTCCGCTTGACCGGCGCGGCAAGCCCTGCTCAACACGCGGTATACGATATACGGAAACCCCATGTTCACCGTCCTCACCCATGACATCCTGCCGGTATTCGCGCTGCTGGCGCTCGGCTTCCTGCTGGGGCGGCGCAAGGTCTTCGCGCGCGAGGACGCCGCCTCGGCCAACCGCGTCGCGCTGATGGTGCTGCAGCCGGGGCTGATCTTTCCGCTCATCGCCACCGTTCCCTTCGCCGAGTTCGAACTGCGCGCGCTGCTGACCTACGGCGCCTGCGAGGCGCTGGCCTTCGCCGCCGCGTTCTGGCTGGCGCGGCGCATCTTCGGCTGCGAACGGCTCGAGGCCTGGCTGCTGGCCATGACGGTGATCTTCGTCAACTCGCTGCTCTACATCCGGCCGATCTCGCTGCTGATCTACGGCGAGAGCGGCGCGCTGCCGGTGACCGCGGTGGTGGCCTGGGACACCGCCATCGCCTTTGCCTTCTTCATCATCAGCGCGGACGTCATCGCCCGCCCCTCGGCCGGGCCGCTGCCGGCGCTGAAGCGGCTCTCGGTCAATCCGACGCTGCTCTCCATCGGGCTGGGCATCGTGGTCAATGCGGCGGGGCTGAGCATCCCCGAGCCGATCCTCACCGCCTGCGCCTTCGCCGGGGCGGGCACCGCGCCGCTGGTGCTCTTCGCGCTCGGCGTGCTGCTCTCGGGCCAGAGCCTGCGCCCCTCGGCGGTGGTCGCGACCTACTCGGCGCTGAAACTGCTGGGCTTTCCGCTGCTGGTCACGCTGGCGGTCTGGCTGGCGGGGGCAAGCGCGCAGTGGCAGGCGCAGTTCACCCTGCTGGCGGCGGGGCCGTCGGGAGCCATGGCCTTCGCGCTGGCGCTGCTGCACGGCGAGCGCACGGACCGCATCGCGGCGGTGACGATCTGGACGAGCGCGCTCTCGGTGATCTCGCTGGCGGCGCTGGCGTAAGCGCCGGCGCCAAGTTCAGTCCGTCGCGGGGAAGACGAAGCAGCGGTCGCGGCGCACTGTCAGCCAGAGCGGCGTGCCGGGCTTCGGCAGGAAGACGTTGGGCACCGTCGCCTTGATCATCCCGCCGTCGAAATCCATGCGGAACTCGACCAAGCTCTCCGAGCCCATGAAGCGCGCCCGCTCGACCACGCCGCGCGCCGGGGTGCCGGCCATCGGCGTCGGGTTGGGCCCGCGCCCGCCCCGGTCGAAGTCGATGCCCACGTGCTGCGGGCGGAAGACGATGTCCACCTCCTCGCCGTCCGGCACGCCGGGCGCAAGGAACGGACCAAAGGGCGTATCCGCGAGCGCGCCGCGAACCTTGCCCCGCAGCGCGTTGATATCGCTGAAGAAGGCCACGGCGGCCTTGTCGGCGGGGGCGTTGTAGATGTTGTAGGGCGCGCCGCGCTGGACGATCTTGCCGCCGCGCATCAGCGCGATCTCGTCGGCCATGCGCATGGCCTCCTCGGGCTCGTGCGTGACCAGCAGCACCGAGGTGCCCTCTTCCTTCAGCACCGCCAGCGTCTCGTCGCGGATGCCGTCGCGGAGGCGGTTGTCGAGCCCCGAGAAGGGCTCGTCCATCAGCATGATGCGCGGCCGCGGCGCGAGCGCGCGGGCCAGCGCCACGCGCTGCTGCTCGCCGCCCGAAAGCTGGTGCGGGTATTCCTCGATGAAATGCGCAAGCCCCACCCGGTCCAGCAGCTCGACCGCCCGCGCCCGCTTGGCCGCGCCGGTTCCCTTGAGGCCGAAGGCGACGTTCTCGCCCACCGACAGGTGCGGGAACAGCGCGAAGTCCTGGAACATCAGGCCGATGGCCCGGCGCTCGGGCGGGATGCGGAAGACCGTGTCGCAGACCAGCGTGCCGTCGACATGGATCGAGCCGCTGTCCTGCATGTCGACCCCGGCGATCATCCGCAGCGTCGTCGACTTGCCGCAGCCGGAGGGACCCAGAAGGCAGGTCACGTCGCCCGGCTCGATGCTGAGCGAGACATCGTCCACCACCGCGCGCCCCTCGAAACGACGGACGAGATTGCGGATCTCCAGCCGGGGTTGCGTCACTGCTGCCTGCCTCGCGTTGTTCCCGATCAAAAGCATCGGGGAATGAGCTTGCCTGCCGGAGTAGCAGCCCCCGGAACGGCAGACAAGGCGAAGGGGCCGCGGCGGGGGCTAGATCGGGGCGCAGGCCGGGCCCCGCCCGGGCCCTTGGCAGAATTCGCCGCCGCTGACCACCGGAGTCGGGCGCTGAAACCCTGCGTCATATGGGCACATCCGTGATGCAATCTAGAGTTGATCTGATTGCCACATTTGCGACCGGAAGGACCTCACGCCCATAGTAACCGCAAGTAACAATCGCAATAGTCACGCGCATTTTTTCGACCTGACATTACCGTCAGAATTCGGCTAACTTTCCTAAAATTCACGTCAGAATGGCCGCTTTCGGGTTGTGATACCGGGTGAAATCGGCTGCTTTCTCTCGACGCCGCCAACGACGATCAGGGAGTTTCATGTCACTTTTCATCATCGCGCTCCTGCCATTCCTCGGAGCCCTGCTTCCGGGCTTGATGATTCAGGCGGGCCGGCGCGCCTGCGGGATGACGACACTCTTCGTCACGCTCGCGGCGCTGCTCGGCCTCGCCACGCACCTGCCCGCGGTCTGGGCAGGCGAGACGGTCACCGCCTCGGTGGAGTGGCTGCCCGCGCTCGGGCTGAACGTGACGCTGTTCGTTGACGGGCTCGGCATGATGTTCGCGGCGCTGATCCTCGGGATCGGCGCGCTGGTGATCATCTATGCCCGCTACTACCTGACGCGCGACGACAACATGGGCGAGTTCTACACCTACCTGCTGCTCTTCCAGGGCGCGATGGTGGGCATCGTGCTGTCGAACAACATCCTGCTGCTGCTGATCTTCTGGGAGCTGACCTCGCTGTCGTCCTTCCTGCTGATCGGCTTCTGGAAGCACCTGCCCGAGGGCCGTCAGGGCGCGCGCATGGCGCTTACGGTTACCGGCATGGGCGGGCTGGCGCTGATCGGGGGCATGCTGCTGCTGGGCTCGGCGGCGGGCACCTACGAGATCACCGAGATCCTCGCGCGGCGCGATGTCATCCAGGCTTCGCCCTATTATGTCCCCGCGCTGCTCCTGATCCTGCTCGGCTGCTTCACCAAGTCGGCGCAGTTCCCCTTCCACTTCTGGCTGCCGCACGCCATGGCGGCGCCCACCCCGGTGTCGTCCTACCTGCATTCGGCGACCATGGTGAAGGCGGGCATCTTCCTCATGGCGCGGCTCTGGCCGGCGCTTTCGGGCACCGAGGAATGGGTCTGGATCGTCACCTCGGCGGGGCTGGTCACCATGGTGCTGGGCGCGGTCATCGGCCTCTTCAAGCACGACCTCAAGGCGCTGCTGGCCTTCTCGACCGTCTCGCACCTCGGGCTCATCACCATGCTGCTCGGCACCGGCACCGCCTATGGCGCGATGGCGGCGGTCTTCCACATCCTCAACCACGCGGCCTTCAAGTGCTCGCTCTTCATGACCGCGGGCATCGTCGACCACGAGGCGCACACCCGCGACATCCGCCGCCTCGGCGGGCTGCGGCACCTGATGCCGGTGACCGCGACCATCGCCATCGTCGGCGCGCTCGGCATGGCGGGCATCCCACTCTTCAACGGCTTCCTGTCAAAGGAGATGTTCCTCGAGGAGGCGACGCACACCGCGCTCTTCGGCATCGACTGGCTGGTGCCGGCGCTGGCGACGCTGGGCGCGGTCTTCTCGGCCGCCTACAGCTTCCGCTTCATCGCCCATGCCTTCCTCGGCCGGACCCGCGACGACTACCCGCACAAGCCGCATGACCCGAACTTCGGCATGTGGGGCCCGCCCGCGCTGCTCGGCCTCATCGTGGTCGCAGTGGGCTGCCTGCCGGTGCTGGCCGAGCCGGTGGTCAAGCTGGTCACCGCCGCGGTGATCGGCGAGGTCGCCGAGGTGCCCGACGTGCACCTGGCGATCTGGCACGGCGTCACCCCGGCGCTCGTCATGTCGATCATCGCCACCATCGGCGGCCTCATCCTGCTGGCGCTCTTCACCCCGCTGCTGAGAGGCTGGGATGCCGCCCCCCGCCCCGAGGCCAAGCAGATCTTCGACGCCCTGATCGGTGCCTGCGCCCGCGGCGCCGAGCGCCTGACGGCTGGCCTGCACAACGGCAGCTTCTCGCGCTACGCCTCGGTCTTCACTGTGACCGTGCTCGCGGTGGCGGCGCATGCATGGTTCACCGGCACGCTCGGGCCGATCACCCGCGACATGCTGCCGATCCAGCCGCTGCCGCTCGCGGGCTGGATCCTCATCCTCAGCGCCACCGGGCTCATCGTGTTCTTCCACCGCAACCGGCTGGTGGCGCTGATCCTGATGGGGGTCATCGGCACGATGGTGTCGATCGCCTTCAACTACCTCTCGGCCCCCGACCTCGCGCTGACGCAGATCTCGGTCGAGGTGGTGACGATCATCCTGCTGCTGCTGGCGCTGAACTTCCTGCCCAACACCACGCCGATCGAGTCCCCCGTCTCGCGCCGGGTGCGCGACGCTGTGCTGGCGGTCGTCGCGGGGCTCGGCACCGCCGGGCTCACCTATGCCATCCTGCGCCGCGACTTCTCGATGGGCACGATCTCGGACTACATGCTCGACAACTCCTACGACGGCGGCGGCGGCACCAACGTGGTGAACGTGATCCTCGTGGACTTCCGGGGCTACGATACCTTCGGCGAGATCATCGTGCTCGGCATCGCCGCGCTGGTGATCTACGCCGTGACCGAGGCGCTGCTGACCGGGCCGGTGCGGGCAAGGCTGCTCAACCGCGTGCCCGA